>VXZK01000021.1 GCA_009845545.1 Candidatus Poribacteria bacterium | reverse complement strand
CCGTTTAATCTCAGATATGCTATAATTAAAAAAAGAGAGGTAAAATGATGAAGCGTTCTAATAATTCACCTATATACGTCGTTGCCATTTGTGGAAGCCTGCGGAGCGGGAGTTCAACGCATGCGGCACTCCAAATTGCACTTTCTGGTGCAAAAGATGCAGGCGCCGAGGTTGAATTGCTTCAACTGAGTGCGTATGACCTCGTTTTCCAAGGCTCTGTCGCTAACGAAGATGACTATCCTGCGGGTGTATTCAAACTTCGGGAAAAGGTGAAACGCGCAGACGGCATACTTCTCGGTTCTCCTGAGTACCATGGCAGCTTCAGCGGTGTCCTTAAAAGTGCACTCGATCTCATGGGTTTCGATGAATTTGAGAATAAAGTCGTCGGGCTCATCGGTGTCTCTGGCGGACGGATGGGCGCAGCCAACGCGCTTTCTATGTTGCGAACGGTTGGCACGGCACTCCACGCGTGGGTTGTCCCGAAAGACGCATCTATCCCGAACTCATCTAATGCGTTTGATGCTGAGGGTAATTTACACGACGCTGAATTAGCTGCACGCCTCAAAGCCGTAGGTCAACAGGTTACCGAATTCGCGGCACTTCGAAATTCCGCATAACTCTGAAAAATACAACAGATAGCATTTGGCAGGTTCAATGGACGCAATACATAATTGGGACGCATGGATTGGTACAGATGAAGCGGGAAAAGGTGATTATTTCGGGCCGCTTGTCGCCGCAGCAGTTTACGTGGATGCAGAATGCCGCGAAACTTTCTCAGATATGGGGATTACGGATGGGAAACGGCTATCAAATCGTCGTATCCAAGACCTCGCGGAATCAATGCGCTGTTGTTATGTGGAACATATTGTTGTTGTGGAAAAGATGCCTGCTGAATACAATGCCCTTTATGCCGCTCTCCGCAGACGAGGACAAAACCTAAACCATCTGCTCGCATCGCTCCATGCTGAAGCTATTCGGACATTAGCAAACGGCGTCGGCGTGAAACACGCACTTGTTGACCAGTTTTCTAAAGACGATCTAATCACACCGCAGTTCATCCAAGGCACAAATAACGCGCTGCCTTTACAACGTGGAACTGTTTCGACTGCCTTGGGGATAGAGATAAAACAGGTCACAAAGGCGGAACGCGATATCGCAGTCGCTGCAGCCTCTATCATTGCCCGCGATGCTTTTCTGACGGGCATGGATACGTTGTCCGAAAAATATGAGATATGTTTACCGCGAGGCGCGTATCAGGTTGTGGAAGCCGGTAGAGAATTTGTTAAACTGCACGGAAGTGACGCATTACAAAATGTAGCGAAACTCCATTTTAATTTGACTGATGCTGTCCGTGCTTTGTAGCACGAGAGAAACTATGGAAGAATTGTTTAGTATTCATTACGCCGAAGTTGGGCTCAAAGGGAAAAATAGGGCATTTTTTGAAAAGCGGCTTGCCAACAACATCAAACTGTCCCTGCAAGGTACCGGGTATGCTGAAGTAGAAAGACTTCACGATAGAATTCTCGTCCACCTCGAACAACGTGCCGACATCCCTGAAATTAAGGAACGTTTGCGACAAGTCATGGGGATCGCTCATTTCGAGCTTTCATGCCGTACCGAAAACAACATCGCAGCTATTAAAGAGGCGGCGCTGCGGCACATCCAAGATGCTTCTTGTGAATCCCTGAAAGTTGAAACAAGGCGAGCAGACAAAACCTTTCCATTAACTTCCCCGGAGGTGAGTGCCGAGGTCGGTGGGTATCTTATCAAGGAAACAGGCGCACGGGCTGATATGCATAATCCCGACCTCACCTGTTGGATTAAAATAACACACAACGCTGCATATATCTCCACAGAGAAAATTCAAGGGATCGGTGGTTTGCCAGTCGGTGTGAGCGGTAAGGTGCTTGTTATGTTATCCGGCGGGATTGACTCCCCCGTCGCTGCATGGCAAATGATCAAACGCGGCGCGAAAGCCGTTTTTATTCACTTTTATAGTTACCCTTATACCGATAAGGCTTCTTTGGAGAAGGTCATCGAAATTGCGCAGATCTTAGCGGTATCCAACTATCGTAGCACCCTCTATCTCGTTCCGTTTGCAGATCTCCAGCAGACGATTGTCACCACAACGCCCGCACCGTTCCGAGTTTTGTTGTATCGGCGGATGATGACACGGATCGCTGAGCGGGTTGCCGGTATGGTTGATGCGGAGGCACTTGTTACGGGGGAAAGTCTCGCACAGGTGGCTTCGCAGACGTTGACAAATCTCCGAACGATTGAAGCGATTGCTGAAATCCCTATCCTGCGTCCACTCATTGGCGAGGACAAAGCTGAAATCATCACAAAAGCACAACGGATAGGGACCTTTGATGTCTCCACGCGTCCGCATCAAGACTGTTGCTCGCTCTTTGTACCTAAACACCCAGCCACGCGGGCATCGCTTACCGAGTTGGACGATGCAGAATCTGGATTGGATATAGAGACCCTGGTTGAAGACGCATTGAATAACCTTGAAAAACAGGTGGTAGAATAGTTATCAGTTATCGGTTCGCTTCGCTTTCAGTTTTCAGTTAAAAGGGTTCTTGTGGTGCTAACAGATACTTTCACTGCCACAAGACGGTAACTGACAACCGACAACGAATTAGACAAATGGCTTGTGAAAAAATACTGCTTATTCGACTCAGCTCCCTTGGCGATATTGTGCTCACAACTCCCGCGATCCGAGCGGTTCGCGCCCATTTCCCAGACGCATACATTGCCATGCTTGTCGCACAACAATCCGCAGAGATCCTCCGTGAAAATCCACATCTTGATGAAATAATTACGTTCAACCGGCTTGCTAAAGACAAGGATACTGGTGAGATGTTGCGGATTATCCGGCACCTGCGCGCCCGAAAATTCGCGCTGACTATTGATCTGCAGCGGAAATTTCGCACAGAAATGCTCATGTATTTCAGTGGTGCCACTGAACGCGTGGGTAAAGGTCGATTCTGTACCATCCGCGTCCATGGACAGGGTAACAAACACGCCACAGCACACTATTTTGACATGTTACATGCAGCCGGGATTCCGGCAGAAGATCAGAGATTGGAACTCTTTCTCTCCGAATCTGAGCGGTTAGATGCGGCGCAGCGGTTTGACGCTGCAGGCGTTAACGATGCACAATTAAAGGTGGGGTTTTTTCCGGGGGCAGGATGGAAGTTGCGCGAATGGATGCCTGAACGCTTCGCTGCCATTGGCGATAGGCTTGTAGAGCATTTCAACGCCAACGTCTTGATTTTCGGGGGACCAAAAGAGACGGAGCTTGTGCAGACTATCGCAAATCGCATGAACGCGCGCGCTATTCCCTTTGCGGGTAACCTCCAAGTTCGGCAGTTAGCCGCCTGCCTTGAAAAGTGTGATCTCTTTCTCACCAACGACACCGGTCCGATGCATATCGCCGCAGCAGTCGGGACCCCCACTGTATCTCTGTTCGGTCCTGGTAACCACATCCGATTTCAACCGCTCGGAACATTGCATCAAACCATCCGTCACGCCGTGCCGTGTAGTCCATGTAAGCAGTTCACGGATAAATGTAAAGACAACATCTGCATGAAAGGTATCGGTGTGGATGAGGTGTGGCACTCTATCTCTCGCGTCCTTGCGAAAGTTGCTTAACCTGAACCAAACCAGTGTATTATCCGCACGCTGCCTCAAAAACACGTAGATGGTTTTCGCCGAGTACCTTTCGGATATCGTCATCGGAATAACCGCGTTCGCTCAGCCCTTCCGCGATTTTGATGAATTCACTGGCATCCTTAAGTAAATCTCCTCCGCCATCGAAGTCTGAACCGATACCAACATGGTCAATGCCAGCGATGTCAATGGCGTAGGCGATATGGTTAAGCAATTGCGCCAAAGGTGGCATTTTCTGCCAGCCATCTATCGTAATAAATCCTGGCACAAAGGTGATACCTACAACACCGCCGTTGACTGATAAGGCTTTCAATTGTTCGTTGCTCAGGTTCCGTGAGTGGCGGCACAAGGTCTTGCAATTGCTATGAGAGGCGATGACAGGATGCTCCGAGATTTCGAGAACGTCCCAAAATCCACGTTCACTGATGTGCGAGACATCCACGAGCATCCCTAAACGGTTCATTTCTTTGACTAATGCCATCCCAAACCGGGTCAAACCGCCGCCCATATCCTCTTCATCATTTCCTATTGATGCCCATGTATTCAGGTTATGGGTCAAGCCGATTGAACGGACACCCAGTAGATAGAGTGATCGTAATATATTCAGACTCCGTTCAACTGCCTCGCTGTTTTCGATGACAAGAATCGCAGCAAGTTTGCCAGCTGCCTTCGCTTCGCGAATATCATTTGCATTCCGAGCGATACAAATGTCGTCGGCATTTGCTGTCACTTCCTCGGTGAACCACCCGAACGCATCTAACGCGTAGGCGAGATGGTTCTTCCACGCGCGCGTCACGTCCACGGCGAAGAAAGCGGCATCGATGCCGCCTTGCCGCATTTTCGGGATGTTAAGTTGGATACCGATAGCATCCTCTTCGGGTGGCACAGCACCGCGAAGGTAAGCGATCGTACCAATCGGATCCATTGGGTTTCGGGCATTCTCGTCAGCAAGACTCACATTACCGCGACGAATGTGTGCGACAATAGCATCGTTGTGCGAGTCAATCACAAAAGCTTGTTCGTGCAATTCTGCGATTCCCTTATTTGATTGGGAGGGTCTGTTTTTTTGTTGCATAATCCTCAGGCTAAGTCCAATACTGTTTGTATCGTTCGTTCGGCTATATCAGGCGTAATCCGTAGCGTTGTCGCAACGGTGTAGGGAAGTTTATGGTGTACGACATATTCGGATAGATTGATAAGCGTATCAGCAATTGCCTCAGGGGCGACAGCTGACGGACGATAGTTAATCTGCAAACACTCCAATGTGTGCCGATATTGCATCCACGGTTGCGATTGCAACGCGGCCATCAGTAAAATACCCAATCCTACCAATTCGCCGTGTAAAAGATTTTCACTGTTTGCAGATGTTAAGTGCTTCTCAAGCGCGTAAGTAAAATAGTGTTCGCTGCCCTCTTCAACACGACTATGCCCGCATAGATGACAAAGCTGCACCTCCATACAGAGCAGATCGAGTAGAAGTTTCAATCCTTTAGGTGTACCGCTGCCGATCTCCCGGGCGTTTTCCAAGAGCGTTTGGAGAAGGGTTTCGCCTATAGCAACCGCCTGCGGTGTAATCTGTTGATCAGATGGGTTCTCACCCATCTTCTCCGCTTCCTGCCAATCCCAGAGTGCCGTTGCGATTGAGAGTATGTCTGCTGCACCACTCGCTCGCATCGCAGCGGGTGCGTTGCACAGCATATCCATATCTACAATAACCGTATCAGGTGCCTTTGTCGGGAGATATTGGACACATCCGTTTTCTCTAACACCTGTTGCATCAGTGAGGAAGGCATCTGTTGATAAGATCGTGGGGATCACGATGAGGGGCAATTCGTTTGCGGACGCGACGTATTTAGCGGTATCAATCGCCAGACCACCGCCGACTCCATAAACCACTTCACCTTCACATACGTCGGCAAACGCAGCCATAGCTGCCGTTGTGTTTGCGTCAACGTAGATAAGATGATGCGGGTTTAGATCAATGCCTTTGACAGCCCTCCAAGCCGGCTCCGTCGTCAAGACGACGGCATCGCGCCGTTCTCTAATATCAGCGAACGCGCGTGTCAGAATACTTGGCAATCGTCCAATATCTTTTTCAGCGTGCTTATTTAACAACATCAGAGTCCTCGGGTCTTAGTTCACTGACAAGGGTCGTTCCGCAAGATAAATCTGTCGGGAACCTTCATGAACTGAATCGAAGGTGATCGTTCTTTCGTCTGGTGCCCAACGTGGGTGTAAATCGTATACGAATTTTGAAACCGAAATCTAGCTTATATCGTTTTACCCTTTAGTCTATATTTCCAAAAAGCTAAGTGGTCACTGTGAATGAATTCGGCACCTTCCTGAATATAGCGCGCAATAAGCCTTTTGTATTCTTAACCACAAGCGATCCGGACGATAAAAAAAATGCAATTTGCAGTAAGAACGGATACCGGTAAACTTCGCGATAGGAACGAAGACTTATACTATTTTGATACGCAACTTCAACTGTTTGCTATCGCCGATGGTATGAGTGGACACGAACGCGGGGACATCGCGAGTCGCATTGCCCTTGAAGTTATTCAGGGGTGGGCGGAAACCCAAGCGTCTCCGCAGAGCGACTTAGGCCCTATGAAACGGCTCGGTGTTCTCAGCGAACTTGCGGAGCAAGCGAATCAGCGTATCTACACTTCCGCCGAGAGCCAAGGCAAAGGTCGCGGCATGGGCACAACCCTCATCGCGGGTTTTGTTACTTTCAGTTACCTCGCGTATGTTCATGTTGGCGATAGTAGACTCTATGTCCTACGTGATGAAACACTCATCCAAATAACGACAGACGATTCCATCGTTCAAAAGATGGTCGAAAAAGGTGAAATAACGCCAGAAGAGGGACGCGTCCATGAAAAACGGAACCTCATTACACAGGCTATCGGCTTGAGACCAGAGGTTACCGTCAATGCGGATGCATATCCGCTTGTTCCCGGTGATATTGTCCTCGCCTGTACCGATGGTCTGCACGACCTCATTATCAACGACACCGAGATTGCCGATATTATCTTGTCTGCCGCTGATATTGAAGAGGCATGCGAAAATCTCATCAGCAAAGCACTTGATTATGGCGGCACCGATAACGTTACCGTCCTTCTTGTCGCTGTTGATTAACCGACCTGACGCCATCTCTCTTTTTTTCGGTTCGTAAGTTTTCTAAAAACGAAATCATAATTCCGACGGACTTTCCCCATGTTCTCCAAAAACCAACACCCCGTCCGGGTCTGTCTCTTCTTCCTGTACTTCCACATGTGCGGGCATCGTTAGCGCCGGCAGTTCAATCCGCCCCGCTTCAGCCCACAAGCGTTCGAGATTATAATAAGCACGTCTCTCGGACAGGAAAACATGGACAACAAAATCGACGTAGTCTAACAGAATCCAATCTGCTTTACGCGCACCTTCCTGATGCCAAGGTTTCTGGGACCAGTTGCTTTCAAGTTCCTCAAGAACGGCTTGCGAAATCCCTTCTACTTGGATGTCCGAGACACCACTGAAGATCGCGAAGAAGTCCGTGAAACCATCAAGTTCACGTAAATCCAGAATAACGCCATCTTGTGCGCGTCGGCTTATCGCTGCTGAAGCTGCGGCTTTTACCATATCTAATGTATTGTTGCCGTTTTCCATTGTTAAGTTCCTTTAAGTGTTAACGCTCTCTAACGTGCTGTTGTAGGTATGAAGCGTATTAGGATGAATCGTGACACCTTTATCCAGGAGGTGTTCAATCTTCGCGCGGGCGACATGATGAACAGCACGCCCTAAGTCTATGTATGCGAACTCCCGGACGACCTGAACAGCGTTATGTGTCCGTGTCGGTTCCGCAAAGTCCGCTACGTATAATATCTGTGATATAACCCCCATTGACGGGTTTCCGGTTGTGTGGTTGCGAATCGCTTCGAGCACCTCAAGGTCTGTTACAGCAAATTTCTCGACTGCCAACTTGACACCTATAAGTGGATGCAAGAGCGAAGGGGTTATCTCTTCAATCGGATCGAGGCGAATCTCGTAGCTGCGGATTGCGCTATATAACGCTTGAGGGTTCATCCATTTTGCACTATCATGTAAAAGCGCAGCAAGGTTCGCATGCCAAACATCCGCTTTATGAAGACACGCGAGATCAATCGCCATCTCTTGTACAGCAAGCACATGCTGAAACCGTTTCGCACTCAATTTGTCTGAAAGATACTGTTGAATTTCAATCGACTTCGGGTGTGTCCGAAGTTCTTTAAGTATGGTTTCCATCTGATCGTATACGTAGTCTAATTACTCTCTCTCATCATCAATGCGAATCCCTAATTTGGCTAACTCAGCAAGAAGTTCTTGTTCAGTATCAGACAAAATCGTGTCCGGTAAAGAAGTACTAATCGTGTATTCCTCATTCATCCATTTGGCGAGATCCGCTGCCTTACACCGTGCACTACAGAATGGGAAATTTTTGGGTAAAGGTGTCCCGACTTCCCACACAAAATCATAAACTGTTCCGCACATGCTGCATGTATGTTCCACGTTTTTAAGGTCCTTGTATTGAAAAGCGCGCTTTCCACACAACGCGAAAGCATTGCGCAACCTGTTAAGGAAGTCTCCTCACGGACTGACAATGTGGCGTTGCTTCAGGGTTTCTATTTCTGCTTTGAGCATCTCAATTTCTTCCCGTTGTGCGCTGTCTCGGACACCGCGCCTGTGTGCTAATATGCCCCATACAGTTGCACCTATTGCAAGAATCGCCAAAGGTAAACCGATGCAGGCAATGATGATGTTATTTTGTCTGTCAAAATTCTTGTCAATCCTGTCAAAACTCTTGTCAACCCTGTCAAAACTCTTGTCAACCCTGTCAAAACCGTTAGTGACATTCTCTTTCAGATTCTCAAGGTCGGTTTTAATCACAAGGACATCTGCTTTGAGCACAAGAACATCTTCTTTGAGCGTGTTATCCACTTCCGATTGAGCATATGAAGGCAACGTGATTGCACAAAGGAGTAGCAAGCAAAGTAGAATCGTTTTCATGGTGTAGTTCCTTATTTTCTGATGAATTTTAAACGGATATTTCCTGTTACTGATACAACCGATACTGCTGAATATAAGATTCAACTGTTTCTGGTACAAGATACCGAATTGAAAGCCCTTTCCGAATCCGTTCGCGAATAACTGTAGCAGATATATCCACACCTGTTATCGGAAAGGTTGTAACCCGTTTACGCACCGCCAACGGAACCCTGTTCAGGTCGTAATTCGGACGTGTTGTCGCGATCATAATACACCGCGCCAAGACCTCGTCGAAATCTCTCCAAACTTTATACTCGATGAGCGAATCTGCACCGATGATCCATGCGAGTTCGGTTGTCTCTCCGTAAAGTTTTTGTAAGGCTTTCAGCGTCTCAATGGTATATGAAGGACCGGCACGCTCCAGTTCTATCCGTGACACTTCAAAATGTGTGTTTTCTGCAATCGCCAAGCGTGCCATCTGATATCGGTGTTCGGGTTCAATAATATCGGTATCTGCGACCTTATGCGGCGGTCTGGCAGAAGGGATAAATAAGATCTTATCGTAGCCCAATCCGACCCGGACCTGTTCAGCACTCAGCAGATGCGCATAGTGAATCGGGTTAAACGTCCCGCCCATCACAGCGATTCTTTTGGTTGTTTTCAGCATCAGAATGTCCAGCAGAAATAAACTGGATGTAGTAAACCTTGCACTTCGCCACGCTCTTTAAAGTATACGGGTTTACACGAGAAAAGTCAACGGGAAAATCGTGGTCCGTTAACTTCCATGTACCCGAACTTTGTAATCGTCATAAGCCCGCTCAATCTGCTTCGCGGATTCTTCGGGACCGATGAAATGCGCGCCGGTCAACACAACGGGTGGTTGCCCGCGTTCTGTCAGTTGTTCAGCCACTCGGCACTTAATTGCATTGACAATCGAGAGTGTACCGATGCTCGACGTAGGACCCACCGGATACGCCAGATTCGGGATTTCGACAACCGCATCACCGGGTGGGTTGCAGTTGTCAATGGTGAGGTCCGCGATTTCAAAGAGTCGTTTACCCGAAGTGTGCTTTGAGGTAGATGAACGACTGTGCGCGAGAGAACTCACCGCGATGACAGGTAGGTGCCGCGCTTTCGCTCCCATCGCTATTTCAATCGGAAGGATATTCGTTCCAGAATTGGAGAATACCATCATGCAGTCGTGAGCACCGAAACTGAAATTGCGTAAGATCACTTCCGCATAGCCTGGGATGTTTTCCAAAAAAAGTGCCTGCCGTTGACCGTTGCAACCGACGACTTGGTTATGATACGTAACCGCTAATTCCACGATCGGAAAGAAACCCGGAAAGCTGCCATAGCGCGGGAACATCTCCTCGACTGCCATGCGGGAGTGTCCCGATCCAAATAGATAGACGAGGCCGCCTTCTGCGATTGTTTCAGCACACATATCGGAGGCTTGTGCAATCGCGTCAGTCTGCGTCGCTTCAATCTGTTTCAAAATATCTTGTGCAGTGTGTAGATAACTGAGATGGGAAGTACTCATAATATTATTGTTGTTTGCTGAACCTCAATCGCTTGATTTTTGAATTTATAAAGTTTAATGCGTGTGTCCATATTGCTAAAATGCCAGTATCTATTCTATCACAATTCTGACATATCCACAATGTTTTTCTGATACCTCGGGTGTCTAAATATTTTCCCTTGATATATTTCCCAAAACCTGCTATCATGCCTCCATGCCACAGCTGAATCTCAAACCCAACCACAAAACGATACGCGACTACTACACTACACTGCACCAATACGAGCGACACAACATCATACACGAAGGCGCGGTCAGTTCACCCTTTGAAACGCTCCTGCACGCCTGTGCAAAGCAGATAAACGCTACCCTTGTTCCGCAATACGGCATGCATACGCCACAAGGAAATCGCATCGTTATTGATGGTGTGGTACTCGACGCATACGGACTCCCGTTCGCCTATTGGGAAGCAAAGGATATAGCGGACGATCTCGCTAAAGCCGTACAAGAGAAGCAAAATGTTGGCTACCCACTGGACAATATCCTCTTTCAAACCCCGCAGCGCGCTATCTTATATCAAAATGGAGCAGAGGTACTCGATGTAGACATTACCGAGCCGGCAGGCTTGATTGAAACCCTCCAATATCTGTTTGCTTGGACGGCACCCGCTTTGGACAATTGGCACACCGCAGTCTCCGATTTCAGAGTACATGTGCCGGACCTTGCAAACAAGCTAAAGGAGCTTATCGAGCAACGCCACGAAACCGATACCGCATTCAAGAAAGCATTCAACAATTTCTACGAAACTTGCCGCACCGCTATTAACCCAGAACTCTCACAGGATGCTGTCGAAGAGATGCTTATCCAACATATCCTCACGGAACGCATCTTCCGTACTATTTTTGAAAGGTCAGATTTTACAAGCCGAAATATCATCGCTATTGAGATTGAAAAAGTCAGTGCTGCGCTGATGCGGCATGCGATGAGCCGCGACGCGTTCCTCAAACCGTTAGACCGGTTCTATGTCGCTATTGAAGAAGCAGCCACGCTCTGCAAAGACTTCGCCCAAAAACAACACTTTCTCAACACTTTTTATGAGAAATTTTTTCAAGGGTTCTCTGAAGATGTCGCAGATACACACGGCATCGTCTATACACCGCAACCGATTGTGGACTTCATGGTGCAAAGCGTGGAACACATCCTTGAAACCGAGTTTGACCGATCCTTATCAGATACCGGGGTGCATATCATAGATCCGTTCGTTGGCACGGGTAATTTTATTGTCCATTTTATGCAGGACATCCAAGGCACGGCATTAGCAGAGAAATACCGTCACGAATTGCATTGCAATGAGGTGATGCTCCTGCCGTACTACATCGCCAGCCTCAACATCGAGCAAGAATTCTTTCAACGGACCGGGACGTATCTACCGTTTGAAGGCATCGCGCTTGCGGATACGTTCGAGCTGCTTGAACAGCAGCAGGGCGAACTCTTTACGCGTGAAAACACGGAGCGAGTAAAGCGACAGAAAACTGCGGATATGTTCGTCGTCATAGGCAATCCGCCGTATAATATGGGACAAATAAACGAGAACGACAACAATAAAAATCGGAAGTATGAGACGATGGACGCGCTGCTCCGAGAGACATATTCACGAGACTCAAAAGCAACAAATAAAAATGCCCTTTCGGACCCCTACGTGAAAGCGATTCTGTGGGCATCAAAACGGATTGGGAACGAGGGCGTTGTTGCCTTTGTGACGAACAACGGTTTTCTCGATGGGATCGCGTTTGATGGCATGCGGAAACACCTCGCCCAAGATTTCACCAAGATTTATCACATTGACCTCAAAGGGAATGCACGCACCTCCGGTGAACGCCGCAGAAAAGAGGGAGGCAACGTCTTTGACGATCAGATTCGGGTTGGTGTTGGTATCAGTTTTTTCATCAAAAAGGCAGAAACGACATCGGAGACAGCGGAGGTGTGGCTCTATTCGGTTGGCGATTATCTCAAGGCACGCGAGAAGCAGAAACTTTTAGTGGACTTCGGAGACTACACAAATGTTCCAATGAAGCAGTCAACGATTGATGCAAAGCATACATGGCTCACCGAGGGACTTCATGCCGAATTTGATACCTTTATCCCGATGGGCACAAAAGAGACAAAGGCGAAAAAGGGTGCTGCGACGGATGTGATTTTTAAAACCTATAGCCGCGCTGTCGTCACCTGCCGCGATGCATGGGCTTACAACTTCAACCGAAACGCGCTCATTAAGAACATTCAGGGGATGATTGACAATTACAATCTTGAAGTTGCACGATGGTCACAACGGACAGACCGGGAAGCAAACGTTGATGATTTTGTGATGACCGATGACACAAAAATCAGTTGGAGTGAAGCCCTAAAACGGAACTTGCAACGTGGAAAAACCGATGCTTTTTCGCAAGAAAATGTGAGAGAATCTCTCTACCGACCATTTACCAAGTCAAACCTCTATTTTGAGCGGATGCTGACCGAGCGGGTATATGTTTTCCCATCGATCTTTCCTACACCTGAAGCAGAGACAGAAAATCTGGCAATTTGTGTCAGCGGCATCGGAAACAAGGGGACTTTTACACCGTTGATGACAAAGATAATTCCGTGTCTTGGATTAATCGGATCTGATCAATGTTTCCCGTTCTATACCTACGAAGAAGACGGCACCAACCGACAAGAAAACATCACCGATTGGGCATTGGCAGAATTCCGGAACCACTACAACGAGGACACTATTTCCAAGTGGGACATCTTCTACTATATCTACGGACTCTTGCACCATCCCGCCTATCGTGAGAAATACGAGATGAACCTCAAGCGCGATTTGCCGCATATCCCGTTTGCTGAAGATTTCTGGGGATTCGCCAAAGCCGGTAAAGCATTAGCAGACCTCCACGTCAACTATGAATCCGTTCCGAAATATGATAAGCTCCGAAAGGTTGAAACTCCCGATATACAGGTGAATTGGAATGTGGAGAAGATGAAGTTATCCAAAGACAAAACGCAACTGAAATATAACGATTTTCTGACATTGGACGGTATCCCTCTGGAGACTTATGACTATAAGTTAGGCACGCGTTCTGCGTTAGAGTGGGTGGTGGATCAATATCGTGTTAAGACAGACAAACGGAGCGGGATTAAAAACGACCCGAACCGTATAGATGAGCCGCAGTATATTGTGGATTTAATTGGGCGGGTTATTACTGTGAGTCTGGAGACGGCTGAGATTGTCAAAAATTTGCCCGCGTTGTAGGTTTTGCTTCCATTCTTCGCTGGCGAGGTGTGAAATCTCGCCTCACACGTCCGGTTAGGCAGGGCTCGCCCTCTTCAAAAGTGCTTTGGTTCGTAGTAGTGCGATTCATCGCACGTTTCAGAAAGTTGCTCACAGGTTGGTTTACTTGGGAACATCAAATGCCATTACGGTAAGTGTCATCTTCCGCTTCGGGTCGTTTCGATGAGAAAAGATGAAAGAGAAAGATGTTTCCGAGCGTTGACCTAACTCACATTTGCAGTTCGGATGTTCTTTAGTCGTTGATTTGATGGAATTTAAAACATTAGTAAAATTTTTGTTTCGATTGAGAACAATCACTGCCACTTTAGTATCGTGCCAAGAACTATATCCCAAAAGTTGATCAATTGTCTCTGTTAGTTTTTTAGAACCGCCCCCAATATTTACACTCCGCAATGAAGATGTTTTTACCCTCGGATTTTATCAAAATATCGGTCTTTCCTTGGAAATTGAATGTTTCGCCAGTAGCCTGTCCTTCATAGTGTCCATTTAATTGGACTAAGAAATGCCATCGCAGCGGCTCTTCGCCCATTTTTGAGAAGGCATCGGGGTTGTACTCCATCACTTGAGCCATATTTCCAATGACTTTCAGTATATGTTCATAATCCGCTTCATCAAGAGTTGGTTCTAGTTGGTAAGGCTGTGAACTTGTCTGTGGTGGTTTTGGTGTAATGTTCCGACTTACCTCTGGTGCTATATACGTCTTTGTGGAATTGTCGCGTTCTTTAAGTTTGAAGGGAAGAGAGGCAAATAGGTCCCGATTCTTTAGTAAGTCCTCGCGACGCTCTTCAATATATTGACGTACGATGAAATCCAGATCGCCGCTTAACTTATCAGCATCCTCACGAAGGAAAGTTAGATAATTGTCAATTTTATCCAATGTGTCATCAATCCTTTGAAGCACTGTGTCAGGTTCAAGATTTGCGCCGGTAATCACCAAGATAAGGTGTCTTCCGTCACGGCTGACATGGGCACGAGGCGGATTAAGCGTATGAGTTGTCGGTTGATACGAGAATGCACTACTTTCACCTGTGTATGGCACGCTGATTTCGATTCTAACGCCCTGAACGTAAACAGGGCCACTTTGATCATCAGTAGTATACTTTGGATCTCTACTGACATCAACTCGTGTGTCCTCATAGTCTTTTTTAATTTCATTCCTATTAAGAATTGGAATATCAACCGAGTAGCCTTGAACAAGATACTTGCAAAGGTCATCTACCGACGTATTGAGCAGCTGATTCCCATCCCAAGCATTGATTTCGCTCTTCAACTGTGCACGCTTCCTGTGCTCAACCTCGGCCCACGGCCAATCTGAAAATAGTTTGCTCATATTTACTGTAGTTTGGACAGTTTTAATCGTTTTCGTGTCGTGTTTTCAAAGGTATTC
>VXZK01000050.1 GCA_009845545.1 Candidatus Poribacteria bacterium | reverse complement strand
GAGGATAACATAAATATCAGAAAATGTCAAATTATTTTTTAACTTTACTATAATGTTTGGCATTCTCTCTATCACCACCTATCTCACCTCTCTGCAAGCACAACACCCACGAAAACGACTTTTATGGACGCTCATCAGCGGCTTTACACTATTTCTTGGTGGTATCAGTTGGGAAGGTTTCGGCGTATTCTTAAGTATTATTCTTGTTGTGGAATTCTGGCGATTTTTCACATCCGAAACAGAAGAGAGTTTAGGACTTTATCTCCTATGGGTGTTAACCTTCGTGCCGTCACTTTACCTTGCATCGGCTACCTATCGGAATGGACATGGCTTCGCAACACACCTCTTTGCATTTATGTTGGTACCACCGGTTATCCTCCTAGGGCTTCGCGCACTCCGGCACTTTTTAATGTTAAAAGTGGAAAAACTCCGAGCGCATGCCCGCACATTCGCACTCGGATTAACACTCACAAGTGCCGCAATCGCACTCGGATATGTCTGGATCCAACTTGACTCCTTTGCCAGCACCGCCGTTCCATTGAACCAAAGTCAAGTCATGCAAAGTGTAGATGAACTCAAGCCGCCAACCTACAATTATTGGGTAGTCTTGTACGGTAACACCTTTTCCTTAGCAAGTTTTGGATTGATAATTGCCATCATATATCATTGGAAAAAAGTTGGTTCTGCTTTTATCATCCCTCTCGTCCTTTTCACACTTACCACCTTTTTTCGAGAATTCCTTGACAATCTATGCGGGGCACCATTTAGCAACATGTTATTTTGCATAACCCTTGTTTATATTACGATTGTATGGATATGGAGTGCTCGGCGCATTAACTTTCATCCCAAAAATGAACTCACTGCTATTGCTTTCGCGGCCTGGTTCCTTTTCTGGATGACACTGGCACGCGATGCCAATCGATACGAGTTCTTTGCTAGCGTTTCAATAGCATTCTTTACCGCGGTACTCATACAAATCTTTTGTGATGCTATCAGCAAGAAAACTCTAAAACTACCCATACCACAAAAACTGTTAACAATAGGAGTTTCAGTAACAATACTCACCCTTCTCATGTTCTGGAACCCTACAGGAGCATATATAAAACGCTCTATTTTTCCCACAAGACACATACGTCAAAATGTTCCAACAAATACCTCTCTAACAAAAGTATATCAGTGGATGAAAGCAGAACTCTCATACACTGCTGTTGTCGCAGCGGACTGGGTTTACGGCAGCCAACTCAACGTCCTCGCTGGTGTGCGAACCATCACTGACCAAGATCACTACATCCTGCACTGGATACATCTCTATAACCAGCACGTCCGCTTTGCCAGCTCCGAACGCGAAGCCTTAGAATTCTTAAAAACCCACAGTGCCACGCACATTCTATTAACAAAAAAGGATTCCAAGGCATTTTTACATAAGTTGTTAAGCGATGCATTTGTTCCCATTTATCCAACAACCAACTTCACAGAATCAGAAGTAAAGATATGGGAAATTCGTTACCCACCCGATATTCAAATAAATCCGAAATACCTCACAATGGAGCCGGAAAAATAAGCATTCACGCTCGCAAACATCATAATCTTTGGTCAACTATTCTTACCCTTGGTTTGTCAACATTTTGTTTCGACAGCAAAAGTTCATTTAGTTTTACACATTCTACCGTATTGCACCGAAGAGTCGCGACTCTGAGGTCCCGTCCACAGCATAGAATGTTGATCCGAAAACCTAAAATTTCGGAAAGTTAAATGATCCTTCAACTGAAAAATTCCCTTGATTTTCCTGTATTCCCTTGCTAAACTGATAGCATGAAAGTCTTTATCCAAATCGGACACGGCATCGTCGGTGCCGCTGTTATCTCAGGTCTATGCATCTATCAGGCAGGGAGTTTCGGTGAAGCGAGACACACCATTAGCATCATCGGTGCCATCGCCATCATCATCGCCAGTCTTTACATTCTCCGAAGCCGCTGGATCCGATGGGGCAATCGCCAGACATGGCTGAAATACCATCAACGCCTCGCGTCCATGGGGTTGTGCTTGGTGCTATATCATTCGGCGTTCCAACCGCTTGTGTGGCACTCATGGCTGACGTTCCTACTCGCTTTGTCGAATTTAGGGACCGGTGTCGCAGTGAGTCTAACCGCTCGTAAGACAAGACAGATGCTGCTCCGATGCCACCTCATCCTCGCACCAATCCTACTTGTGAGCATTGTTTTCCACGGACAACAAAAACTGGAACACGACGAATTCTTCCCACTCACCGAGGTCCACGACGTGCCTTGCGCAAGATGCCATACACCTGAACGCCTCCTGTTCCACGTCAGTACAACCCTTCCGCAGGATTTGGACACCTCAGACACTGTCCCTGAAGACTTGCACTGGTGGTTCTTACAAAATGAACGCAGAGTACCTACAACAGCACCTATCGCAATCAAGGAAAAGGGAAATGCTTGGACGGTCACCGATACTGAAGATGGACACACTTACCACGTCCGGAAGGTCGCAGACCAAATCGCCATCTACGCCGATAATGATTACCGGAGTTACACCTGTCTCAAATGCCACGTGCATAACACAGAAGAGATTCAGTTAGTGCATGAACTGCACGGTGTTACCGAAGCACATAGATGCCTCATCTGCCACCAGACCGAAATTGACGGCGTAACTTACGGGCGACAGCGTTTCGATTGGGAATATGCCCCGCACCGGTAAATTGACACAAAAAAACGGCTCGAACACAGGAACCCCTGTGCGCAAGCCGTTCAGTTGTATTTTCAATAAAAATTGAGACTTTAGCGGCTTGATTTAATACTGCCCCAAGTTGTGGTGAGCTTATTCGCCGGTTCTACCGACAGAAATTCGCCATCCATCACCTCTTTAATTTCATCTTTGGATAAGGCACGACCGAAAATATAGAACTCATCCATCAGCCCATCGAACCAGCGACCGTTCTTATGGTGTCCGATCGCAGCTGAGACGCCCCAGTTGTCGGAAAGTTCGCCTTTACCTTTCGCCTCGTGTGTCATCTTCCCGTCAACGTAGGTTTTCACGTCCCCGCTCTTGCTATCATAGGTACCCGTGAAATGTACCCACTCCCCACCGTCAATAACAGGACCGGGGTTGATATTGAAAACTTCTGCTTGGGCACCATCTCGATGGAACCATCTGAAGCCAGCAGGACGGATTTCCACGTGGAAGAGACCGCTCCCGTGATCAGTGCCAATTGCGTCAAAGATGCTCTGTGGTTCGGGTGAATCGTTATGATTGACCCAGACAGCAAGGGTGAAACCTTCAACGGGCGCGTTTTCAAATTCCGGTCCGTTTAAGTTCACCCATGTATTTGGCTCTAAAACGACGGCTTTGCCGAAAACCCCTTTTTCACGTTGGGATTTCCCTTCGATTTTTCCGTCGTTCCCATGAATGGAACCGTCTTTGACGGTATCGCCATTCCCGTCGAAATTATAGTAGACAGATAGTGTCGGGTCGCTGAGGTCGGCGTGCGTTGAAACAGCAAAAGCTATTACCATTGCCACAACGACGAAGATGACTTGTAACGTCCCGATACGTAGACGTGTTAACTCGTAGAACATTTTGTGTCCTTCCTTATGTAATTTCATGAATTATAGTGTGGTTTGCATAGATACAAACCTCATATTTGCCCAACATCATACCATAAAAACGCTTAAAATCAAAGCAAAATTTAGACAAATTGAATCCCATTAGACATACCTCCGCAATGCATGTTAATATATAGACAATCATCTATTTTCCAAACGCAAGTTTCCAAGCCAAAGGAGTTAAGACAATGAAACATTCGCTAACAGGACGATGCCTATGTCTAATGCTTCTCGTTTCGGCGTACATGATTGTGCCAGTGTATGCAGCAGACGTAACCGTTGGGCTACTCGCTGGCAGCAACAAACTCGGTGAAGTAGAAGAAACCGCTTACGCATGGGCGGAGGATAACTTCACAACCACAACACTTCTCGTAGATAAAAGCGGTAACTTCAAAAACAACGGCGGCACCGCATTGCAACCGGAGCAGTTCGCTGTGTTATGGATGTTCTATACAGAAACAAACACCTTGCCAGATCCGTTCCTCGCCGATGCAACGAAGAAGACAATCCTTGACTATGTAGAGGCAGGCGGAGGCGTGTTTCTCTCAGCGTTAGCACTCCGTTATGTCTTTGAACTTGATGTTGAAGATGGCGGAGACCCACGAGTTTTCGGTCCCCTCGGCAAGGATCCCCCAGAAATTGGTGTGATACCAACTGCTGATGGCAAAAACCATCCCGTCTTTGAAGGGTTTGATACCAGCAAACCGGTCTTTCTCACGAGCATGCAGCAAGATGGGTTCACCTCAGATTTCTTTAACTTTGGAGATGATCCATCTGGCACGATTCTCGGAACAAAGACCCGCGGCGGCGGGGCTGGTGGTGGAGAGCGTCCTTTTGTCGAATATGAAGTCGGCAACGGAATCATTATCACGCTCGGACACCACAACGGGGTCTATACCGACGCAAAGTCGAAAGAGGGTACGAACCTGAGAAACCTGACAGCAAATGTGCTGAATTATCTCGGTGAAAACTCCGCGTTCTTCGCCGTTGAACCGAACGGTAAATTAGCAACGACCTGGGGAGACCTAAAGGCAGCGTCGAAATAAACGACCCTACCATAAGTCCATGCTTGCCATATTGGTTTTCAAGTTCCACCAATATGCAATCGTCATGGGCTTTCTTTTTTTCGCGGCGTTGACATTTTCCTGCGTTCTCTGTATAATGAAAACGGGAAACTCAAAACATGTCAAACAACTTTAGTAGAGCAAGTTTTGGCTCGCAAGCCACGCCAAAAGTCAGCCTCCGCGCTGTGCTCCTCGCACTTCTCATCACTATCCCGAACTCCTACTGGCTCATGATTAACTGGGGGCCCAGCGGTTATGGCACAGGTCAGAGTTTCCCCACCGTCTCAACCGTCTATTTTAACGTCATTTTCGTTGTGCTGGTTTTAATGGCGGTAAACCCGCTGCTCCGTTCAATCCGCAATTTTTATAGAGCAAGTTTTGGAAACCCGCAAGCTACGCCAAAAAGTGCAAGTCTCACTGATGCCGAGTTAATGGTGGTCTACCTACTCGTATCTATTGCGTCCTCCATCGCTGGACACGACACACTCCAGATATTGTGGCCCCTACTCACCTATCCTATCTGGTTCGCAAGTCCAGAGAATGAATGGGGTGAACTCTTCCACCGACACATGCCAGATTGGCTCACGATCAAAGAGCGAAGTGCACTGGCGACTTTCTATCAAGGCGATGCCTCACTTCACACTGCCCAACACCTACAACTCTGGATGACACCCGTACTCTGGTGGTCTGCTCTCATCATCGTACTAACGTGTATGATGTTCTGCATCACGATTCTCATCCGACACCAATGGGTCAACCACGAAAAACTCAGCTACCCCGTCATTCAGATTCCGCTACACCTCACAGAAAACGGTGGACGGACGCTCCTAAGCAACCGCTTATTTCTACTCGCAGCAATACTCGCAGGTGGAATGAACCTTCTCAACGGACTCCACTTTCTGTTTCCCGTCGTACCAGGTTTAGGCGGGAGCCTCTATAATTTAGGGCAGCACTTCCAGACGAAACCGCTGAACGCTATCGGTAGACTGCCTATTGCAGTCTATCCCTTTGCAATCGGGATGAGTTTCTTTATACCACTGGAACTCTCCTTTTCTATCTGGTTCTTCTATCTTTTCCATAAAATCAGTCGCGTCTGGGGGACAATGGCAGGCATTGGACATCTACCGGGATTCCCATTTCTCGACGCACAATCCTTCGGCGCATGGTTCTGCTTAGGCGTATCAGCGATATGGCTCACCCGGAAATTCATTGCGCGACAGGTGAAAAACGCCTTTCGAGGAAATAACGCTGAACTTCCTACAGACGACACGCCCTCAGGGCATACCCGATACGCGATTATCGGTTTGATCGTCGGTAGCATCTTCATCCTTGTCTTCTTCAAAACCACAGGCACGCCGATCTTTAGCATCATCGGCTACTTCACGCTCTTTTTTGCATTAGCCATTGCCATCACGCGCATCCGGGCTGAAGTCGGACCCCCAGCACACGATGTCCCGTGGCGACCGGATAAGGTACTCGTCTCTTTCCTCGGCACACGGCGTATCGGCGCGGAGGGGTTAACGACGTTCAGCATGTTTCACGGTTTCAACCGTTCCTACCGGTCTCATCCGATGCCGATTATGTTGGAAGGCTTCAAGGTCGCACAGGTGCGCGGGTTATCACATAACCGCTTTATTGTTGCCGTCATCTTAGTGACCATCGTTGGAACAATTTCATCTGCTTGGGCATACTACTCGCAAGGGTATTACTACGGTGGCGCAGTCTACGGCGAGCAAGCACAGTGTCGTTGGACTTACGAGCAGTTGAAGCAGTGGCTCATAAACCCGCAATCTATGGACGTTGGTGCTGTCTCTGCTTCTGGGGGTGCCATCGCCTTAACAACGCTTTTGATGGTGCTGCGCCGTCGATTTATCTGGTGGCCCTTCCATCCGGCAGGGTACGCACTCTCGCTGAGCTTCTGGAATACAAGTTGGTATTGGTTCTCGATCTTCTTGTCGTGGGGGATAAAAGCGATTCTCTTTCAGGCAGGTGGTTTACGAACCTATCGTCGAGCCATGCCCTTCTTTATCGGTTTGGTCATCGGAGAGTTTTTCGTCGGCGCAATCTGGACACTCATCGGCATCGCCTTAGAACGCCCGATGTATCGGTTTATGTTTTAAAAAAGGAAAACAACAATGAAACTTAGTTGTCTCCCTGTTTCTCTTTACAACGACATCTTCACCGGGAAAAGCAGTGTCGCCGATTGGATTCAATTCGGTGCAGAATTAGGATTGGACGCTGTCGATTTCAGCATCAAGTTCTTTCCAAAGCGGGACCCGGAAACCATAAAACAGACGCGGACCGCCCTCGAAAAGTACAATATAACCCCGTGCATGATCGCCTGTTACGCTGACTTCACGCATCCCGATCCAGCACAACGCGCACAGGAATTAACTGACCTGAAGGCTGACATCGCACTTGCGAAAGTGTTAGGCGCAGAATTTCTTCGTGTAACGGCAGGACAAAATCATCCCGGCACCGAACGCGCAGCAGGCGTGCAGTGGGTGGCAGATGGATTTCGACACGCACTTGATGAAGCAGAAAAACACGGAATTACCCTCGCCTACGAAAACCACACCAAAGGGGCACCGTGGGAGTATTGGGACTTCTCACAACCGACAGAAATTTTCTTAGAGATTTTAGACGCGCTTTCCGATACACCCCTCGGTGTCTGCTTCGACACAGCAAACCC
Organism: Candidatus Poribacteria bacterium; assembly: GCA_009845545.1. GTDB lineage: Bacteria > Poribacteria > WGA-4E > WGA-4E > WGA-3G > WGA-3G. The sequence continues at coordinate 7,638 of VXZK01000050.1, read as the reverse complement.
GCTTGTGCTCAGTGAGGATGTCCTCACACTTTTGGAGCAGGTTCTCCACCGCATCGTTGTCGTACATATCTTCGATCTGCGTGAAGTCGGCGTATTTGAACCTGTCCGCGTCGGTACGGGAGCCTCACCGATCCGGCAAGTTTTCTCGCGCATAAGACAAGCAGGTTATAACGGGTGGCTCAGTATTGAGGAAGCCAGCCGTTCCGGACAGGAAGGCTTTATACAATCAATCGCGTTCGTTCGGGAAACATGGCAACAGACATTAGCCACGTGACGGTTCACTCATCCGTTCTTGTGCTTGGCGTGAGAGTTCCGCCAAATGCCCGTCATTTGCCCGGACCTGTTCAAGATGTATCCACCGTTCTGGCGTCGCTGTTCGTATCATCTTCTCGCCATATTTCCGGTCAATCCAGAAGCGCGCCGATCCTGCAATATATGCCTGTAGCGCATCTAATTTATCATCAGGATAGCGTTGACAGAGATTCATCGTAAACATCCGCCGGCGGGCACCGCCACCGAAGGCGGCGTGCTTTGTGTTATGGTTAAACAACACCAGATCGCCGGGCGTTGTCTCAAAAATTGTTGCGGGTACATCCTTCCCGTGTATTTCCCACAAGTCTTGGCTCTTGCCCACTCGTTGAGACAGCGCATCGGCATAGTTATCACCGAAGAGATGGCTCCCTGGAATGACACGGAGCGCACCGGTGTCGCGCGTCAACGGATCCAAATAAAACGCAATCTTGATATGCCTTGGGTCTTCTAACTTATGTCCACCATCCGAGTGCCAGCCGGTATCACCGACGTAGAAATTGCCGTCGCTTCCCATGTAATTGAAATCGTCCCCGAGGAGTGTCTTCGCAATCGCCAAAATTCGCGGGTCATCCAACAGTGATGACAATTCTTCGCTCTGATCAATAAACGGAACGATACAAGAGCGCGCCGTGCCTTCGTGCGGTTTACCGTTATGTCCGCCGCCTCTCTCGTTCCAGACGGCTTCAAAAGCGTCTTGGATCCCCGTAATCCGGTCCGCCATCAGTTGTGGAAAACTCAGATAACCGAACGTCTCAAAAAAACTAATCTCTGAATCGGTGACGCTGAAATCGTGCTGATTCATTTTTTTAATTTTCCTTGCGGTTCGTTAAAGTGGGTTTGGAATTGACGTGCCTCTCCGTAGAGTCGCCTTCCATTTCATTACAGGCTTATCTTCTTAGGCTAAGGAGAGGGCAAGAAACCTTGGAAACATATATTCGCTTGCCTTAACACCCAAAAAATCTTACCATTGATATTGTATCATAACATATCTACATTTAATTTTCCAACCCGATCTATGCTATAAACAGAAAAGGCGAGGTCCGCGGACCCCGCCTTTTCTCGCGAATTCAACAGAACCTAACGGTCGCATAGCAAAGGTTTAGACCGTTCTAATTGCTCAATTAACTTTCGAGATTGATTGAGTGCCTCTTCTGCATCAACCTTGCCAAAATAAACCGCATTCTTTTTATTCTCATGGAGTTTCTCAAACATCTGCTTTAAGTAGGCGGCTTTATAAGTTTCCCAATCATCAGTCGGTGAAATACCGAAAAGTTTGGAAGACCAAACTTCTGGATGTTTCTCAAGCTCTACCAATTCATCCCGCTTAGACAGATATGCCCGGATTAACTGTTGTCTATTAGGCTACGGATCGCACGCACTGCTGTCTCCGTATCTTGGAGCGGCGTGTTCGGCACACACAAAGTCAGTCCAGCAACAATAGACTGCCTTAACTCATCAAGTCTGCATTGCTTGACAATGGCATGTTGTTCCATATACTGGTAGACCTTATATCGTTTCGGTTTTCTTGCAGTTTCTCTTGATAGTGTTAGGACGATAACCGGACGGCCACGACTCGCTGCCTCACATACCATTGTGAAACTATCTGCAGTGACGATTAGTAAGTCGCTTAAGGCGAGAATGGCTTGATACGGGTCTGCAAGTTCGGAGGGTGTGTCTGGTTCAATGAAGAGTGGACACCACGCGCTGTGCTTAAGTGTTGATGTCAAATGTGCTGTTACTTCTGGCGGCGTGCGACGCGAAGTTGTCACCAATAGTTCTACCTTCATTTCCCTTGCGACTGTCTCGCAAATCGCGTCCAGTTCTTCGGCATCTGCAGCTGTAATCGTTTCGTGCCGGTCTGTTCCACCGATGAGGAGTCCGATACGCGGAAAGTCTGGCAGGTTCAGTGCTTGTATCAGTTGTTTCTGTTTGACATTCAGCGTGTCAGGTGAGATACGGTTCGGTACCCCCACTGTTTGGCACACATTGTCTTTAGGCCCCTTACCGTGCCACGAAAACATCGGGAGAATCGCGAGATCGAAATTGCGGACCCCCAACGGTGAAGGTCTACGACACGTGACCGTCTTGGCACCGAGAATCCTACCGAGAAGCAAATTGATCGCTGCGACAGATGAACCCGTCGAAAGGATAATATCAGCAGTACGAAGGGCTGTCAACGCGTTGTAAGCCTCAGCAGTGAGACTCCAGCGGAGAAGCATCTGGATAAACCACTTGGAGAACGACGTACCACCGAAGACGCAGATAAAAACACGCAGCAGATTATCACGCCACTTACGCCGGAATTCTACCGTAACCCATTCCGTCTCGGATTCAGGCAACCTCTCCACAATACCTAAGGATTGCTTGTAATGTCCCGGCTTATTGTCGCTTAAAATAACAACTTTCATTTATAGTAAAATCGGAAAATAAGTTTATACTTGTAGCACAAACTTTTAGGTTGTTCTTTGTCGCACAGGAAACCGTTAGCCTGTGCTATCGGGACACAACTTCACAGTTCACATGACGATATGAGGGTCTAAGTAATTACCGAATCCACTATAAAAGTAGTAGACATACACCGGATGCCGTAACGCTACTTTTCGATTGTTTCTGGAAAGGTATACGCAATTAACTCTGTAACGCCGCTTTCATCTTCGATCTTGACAATCCCTACGTGTGGCGCAAACCATACCGTCTGACCCTGCTCCGTTGTTTCCGCTTCAGAGAAAAGCGTCTGCGTAATTTCTGTCTTATATACAATCTGATATGTTTCCTCAAAACTTCCTGCAGGGGTCTCAAGGGACCCTACGGCAACGACCTCTCCTTTAACACGCACCTGTACCTCAAAGGGGAACTGCAGCAAAACGAGGTGCTGCAAAACAATGCGGCCGTTGACACGCGTCTTGAAGGCATCCCACTGGAAATTGACAATTAACGGCAGATAGGAAAAAACAAATTCGGGGTGTGTGATCGGCTCTATTGTAATGTCGAGGTCCAAGCCAGCGAACTCATCCGCTACCCAAGTCGGAAGTACATTTTGAACATAACCGTCTATCTTTTCACCGATGCCGAACAAAACTTGGTTATCCGTAACGCGAAAAACATCGGGTTTCAGGTAGTCAAATTCAGTTTTAGTAACCGGTGGTGTATAGACAAAACCGTGAAAGCCTTCTTCGTGAATACTATTTTCATTCGTAATCGATCGCGACCACTCTGAGCCATCCGGGTTCCGATAAACCCAGCGGCTGCCGACAGCATCAGGAAAATAATTCGGCATCTGCTGCACTACCGGCACCGGTGTTTCATCGGCACCGCATCCGAATAGGACAAAAATGGCGCACAGCATCAAAGAAGTCAGTCGCATTTTATGCATTTTCGGGTATTTTTTTATTCCTCTGTCGACTTATCTTTCAGTGCCTCCACTACCCGACGTTCTAACGCTTCACCTCTTGCTTGGTGTGTAATTAACGTGCCATCTTTATCAATAAGCCACGGTGCCGGAATCCCACGAATGCCATACTGCCGAGAGACTGGGCTCTCCCAACCTTTCCCACTGAAAACCTGTCGCCAAGGAATCTCGTTCTCTTTGAGATAATCCCGTAGTCGCTGTTCATCCGTGTCAAGGCTGATACCGATGATGTCAAAACCTTCGTCCTTATAGGTGTCGTAGACTTTTTTCACGGTCGGCATCTCCGCGATGCACGGACCGCACCAGACCGCCCAAAAATCGAGTAGCACAACTTTCCCGCGATACTGTTCAAGCGAAATCGGGTTACCCTCAAGGTCTGTCGCTGAAAAGTCCGGCACAGTATTACCGATTAACGCCAACACAGGGTCAGCCTTTAGGCGGTATTCATGTGCGAGTTCGGCGTTCCCTAATCTTTCATGAATCTGGGTAAGTCTGCTGAAGACGCTCCGGTTGTCGGGGAACTGTTCCTCAAGCTTCGTGAAATGCTGCAGCAACTCGTCATCTCGATTCATCGCCGCAAGCATATCACCAAGGACAAAGTGCTCCCGAATGCTATCAGGTTTTAGAGCCTCTTTATAACGCTTGATGAGATTCTCGGCTTCTCCTTCTTGGTCGACTTTCATGTAAAACCGCACAAGCGCAGGATATACATAAACAAGATTTTCATTGTTCGGGTGTTCCTGAATGCCAGCAGCCAAGGTCGTAATCGCTTCCTCAAGGTTCTCGTACATATCTTCAGGTTGGAATTCCCAAGTGTTAGCGGACCGGTAAACTCTTGAGGAGAAACTCAAGTTTAGCGCCACAAAATCTTCATTCGCATGGTGCCGACACCGCACGATCGGCATGGCATCGCCATACACCTTGCGTTGCTCGGTTTTCCATTCTCTATACTGTGGGTTAAGCTCATAGCTATAACTCACGGACATTTCGGGATCTGTGTTGGGCGTATAAATCGGTTTGCCGCCCTCTTTATCTGAGGGACAGAGGAGTCGGTGCGCTTCTGCCAAGTGTTTCGGATACAGATCCGAAAGCCATGATGGAAAATCGCCATGTTCTTTCTGATACGCTTCAATCGCCTTGCCGATAGTAAGCAAGTTTTGGGTGCAGATTTCAATGTTTTTCTCATGTTGTTCAGATAGTTCTGGTGTTGCTAAGTCTGCATGCGCGAAACTCACCAGCAGACTCAATACAGTTACTACAATCACAATTGCTTTCATTTGGTGCTCCTCTTCTACTTTTTCAAGGTGTTAGTCACATAATATTGAGAAACATTCTGCCTTCTTGTTCTCTTTGTACCGTCCAGACTTGAAAATAGTATAACACATTTCACTGGAAATTCCACTGTTTTTGCTTGACTGATTGCGTCAGACACAGTATTCTGGAGAAAACATCTTCTAATCAAATGTATCAATTCCGATAAGTGTCAATTTACGAAGCGAGTATCCCGTAGGTTGGGTTGAACGGATTCTATCAGAGCTGTGAAAGTTATAGAAAAATAATGGTTCTCCATACCCGACACATTGAACAGAAACCGAGTGAAACCCAACGCTTTTGTTTTGAAGTGTCCGAAACCTTGACGGTATAAAGTTGGGTTTTACTCCCTATTTGAGTTTAGCAACGACATGTTGAATTTGAAGGGTATTTGGAATCCAGATACTTGCCTTCTCAGTTCCGTTCAACCCAACCTACGGCATTTCAAATATCCCTGATCGTCAGGTGAAATCTCTTGACAAATGGATTGAATCTGTTATCTTATTAACACATTTCTGAAACTAAGGAACTTTGTTGTGGGAATTGTGGTGTTTCCATAGAGAAAACCTATGAAATCAAACGCGTAGATTCCGATTATTTTGCTGAAAACACTGAAACGCCTTAAGGATATTAGCAACAAGAGAGCGGAAAATGAGAACCTTCGGAACCCAAGGTCCTGTAAACCCCAAAGATAACTACGTTGTCGCGCGCACCGAGGAGATTGCCGATTTTGTTGACCGCGTCAAAAAAGGCAAATACATCGTCCTCTTCGCACCGCGACAGACCGGCAAGACAACTCTCTTCCGCGCCGCTATCAACGCGCTCATAGCGGATACGTATTTCCCAATTCAACTGAATTTTGAGGTGTATGTCGACTTAACGCCTGCCGCTTTTTATGATTACCTCATCAAAGATATTCGCAGGGAAATTGAACACGTTTTCGAGAAAAGAGATACCACGCCTTCTGAGACATTGAACCAATTTTGGGATGATACAGAAGTAACAGATCATTTTTCAATGAGAAATTTCTTCCAACAACTGCCTCGTTTTCTGACACACCCTGATAACGCCCAAAAGGCTGTTCTCATCATTGACGAGTTTGATGCCATTCCGCCAGACGCTGTTCGCGGTTTCCTTCATTCACTCCGCTACATTTACCTCGACCAATCAAGTCCACGCTGTCCTTATAGCGTCGGTATTGTTGGTGTCAAGAACATCACACAACTCAACTATGACCGATCAATCTCGCCGTTCAATATCCAAGATGAATTCCATCTGCCTAATTTCACACAAAGGCAAGTCCAAGAACTTCTTGAACAGTATACCGATGAAGTCGGACAAGCCTTCGCACCTGAAGTTATCACTGCTATCCACAAGCAGACGGCTGGACAACCTTTCCTCGTCAATCGCTGCGCGCAGATTCTCACCGAGGAGATGAATGTTCCCAAAAACGAAACGATTGCGATGGCGCACTTTTCAAAAGCGCACACCCGACTCCTTGAAGAAGGGAACACCAACATTAGGCATCTCCTCACCAATATCCGTAGAGATCGCCGATTTGAAAGAATGCTGATGAGAATCGCTTCTTATGAGAGAGGTTTGCGTTTTAACCCAGATGACGAGATTATGGACGAACTCTCCATGTATGGTGTAATCACTAAGGGCACTGATGGCATGTGTGAGATTGTCAACCCGATCTATCAACATCGCATTCTGCAAGCTTTCAAGCCGGCATTTAACGGACTGGAAGCGGAATACTTCGCCGAAGAAAACGGCGATGATTTTATTGATTATCTTACACCTGATGGCGTGATTCAGATAGAAGCTCTTCTTAATAACTTCCAAGATTTCATCGCACGCGTCGGCTTCCGGATCTTGCAAGTACCAGATACACCACAAGAATATATCGGCCAACATCTCCTTTACGCGTATCTGGACCATTTTGTCCATGTCATCGGTGCCAATATGTTCCTTGAAGTTCAAACCGGGCGCGGAAGGATGGACCTCCTGATTACCTACAACCAACACAAATATATTGTTGAGACAAAAATATGGGAAGGCGACAGATATTATCAGGCAGGCAAAAAGCAACTCGCTGCGTATCTCAAATTAGAGGGCGTACAGAAAGGCTATTATGTCGTATTTGATCACCGCAACAACCCTAAACCACGCGTCGAGACAGAGACAGTGGGCGGTCTGACAATTCGGAGTTACATCATTCCTGTGGTGCAAGAGCAGCCCTCATCAGCCGGACTTACGCAGTCTTGACAGAAATAATGGGATGCCATTTGATGGCAGCGGAAGAGTGAATGCTCCAGTGGCTTGCCAACCGGAGCATCTCTGCGATTTGTAAAGAAAACCTAACGGACAGATTTAAGACTTCCCCACGTAGTTGAAAGTTTGCCAAGCGGATCAACCGGTGTCGCTTGGGAACTAAGATCCTTGAGGATATTAATATCATCTTGACTGAGTGCACGATTCCAAAGCCGGACTTCGTCAATCATTCCCGTAAAAACGTTGTTCGGTCTTTCGCAATCTTGCGCAATACGCAATCGACACTGCGAAAAATGCCAGCCCGGGGATCGTTTTACCGAGTGTTGATGAGA
>VXZK01000161.1 GCA_009845545.1 Candidatus Poribacteria bacterium | reverse complement strand
TAAAAATTACCCGATTAAATTCTTAATCTTCATACAGTCAGATTCTCGGTTGCTGATGTATTCTGTACACTTTCGGAAATAAGAACAGATTTTATATCTATAGAATGAATCACACTTACGAAATATGGGAAATAGATTATGACTTCCAATGAAAATCAAGTTTCAGAGCAGGAATCTACTGAGGAACAAACTCCTGAACAGACACCTGCGAATAAAGCCTTTAGAATTGTCTGTATGACGTTCTGCCTCGCAGTAACGTTGCTGTTTATCTGGGTCTGGCACCACCAAACCCAATTCAACGACCACTATCGGAAAGCAGCTTTCCTCATGCGCAACGGCGACGCACAACAAGCAATCGAAGCGTATCAGAAGGCGATAAAAAATAAGAGACGCACACTTTTCTTCACGCAAGAACCGTCGGCTTATAACAACCTTGGACAAGCACATCTATATGCCGAGGAATATGCCCCTGCTATTGAGAACTTCAAAAAAGTGATTGAGATGGCACCCGATATCGCCGAAGGCCACGTCAATCTAACAACCGCCTATCTTCGGCAGAACTTAGCCGCAGAAGCGCGCGAGGCATGTCTACGCGCCCTCGAAACTTTTCCACAGACTGCCCTACTCCACTACAACCTCGCATGTGCTTACGCATTAGAGGATAAGTCACAAAAAGCAGTAGATTCGCTCATACAGGCAGTAAACCTCAACCCAGACCTCGAATCTCTTGCGCAAGAAGAAAACGCACTTAAGGGAATTGTGTCCCAGCTCCCGTGAACTCTGTACGTTTTTATCTAAGCCAATTATACGTGCCGTTGCCTCTACTTGCAACAAAAAATGGGCGAGAATGAGAGCCCGCCCATTTCGGTCAAAAAAGGAAGTGAATAGACGAACACCACCGTTATCTCTTCAAATTACCCCACATTGTTGCCAGTTTGCCACGAGCGGAAACAGCGAGGGTATCGTTGACAATCTTCTGGAGTTCGGCTTCAGTCAGCGCGTAGTTGGCTAACATCAACTCATCAATACGTCCCTGAAAGAAACGCGGGCAACACCCGCCATTCTCACCACCGAATTTTAGCGATCTGTTCGGCATACTCCGTCCAGGGCCCTTCTGTGCAATGACTTTGCCATCAGTTTCGCCGTTGATGTAGAAACGGGCTTCCTTCCCGTCCCACACAAGGGCAACGTGGCTCCACTCTTTCGCCTTCACCTTACCATCAGAAATATGATAACCCGGATCATTGGTGTCGTAGAAGTAGTAAGCAAGCTTCCCATCTCCCGGTTCTACTTGCAGATAGTAGGTATTCTTGAAGAAAATCGTGAATTTGTTCTCCTGTCCACCCGCTGGGAGTTCGTCAGGATAAATCCACGCCATCATCGTGATCGCTTCATCCATATCGACTTCATCGGAATGTGCAACCTCTATAAAATCGGCTTTACCCACCTCGCCAGCCATCTCCACGGCATTTCCTGAAATGCCTTCAGCCCACTTCACATTGCCATTGAATTCACCAACCAAGCCAGCAGTAGCATCTTCAGTTTTGTCCCCTTTGCCCTCGTCGAAATGCCAGATATACAGTTGCTTACCGAGTTGTTTCACGTTTCCCTTCCCGCCTGCAGCGTAACTGGCGAAGCAAAGAGATAAACTTAGAAAAACGCATAGTATCACAAGCATACGGATTCTCATCTGTGATTCCTCCTCATAGAATGCACAGAAGGACGGGTACAAAACCCGCCCTTCGGTAGAAAACTTAGAAACAGGCAGGCATTTTGGCACTGCTGCTGTGACAGAGAATAGTTAACTATTTTACATTTTTAGTTTACCCCACGTCGTGGTAAGTTTGTCCTTCGGAGACACAGCAAAGAAAACGCCGTTTTCCATGTCTTGGTTAATTTCCTCAACAGTGAGAGCACGGTTGTAGATTGCTACCTCATCTACTAAGCCGACCATACCCTTTAGTCCCGTTTGCGCTTTACCAATACGAAAAACAACTTCAATGCTGTTAATTTTACCAGCCGGTGGTTTGAATTCGACATCCAGTTTTCCATCTATGTATTGGCGAATCATATCGCCATCGTAGGTAGAAGAGACATGGTGCCACTTCTCCAACGCCGGTTTAATGGTCTGTTTATCCCGTGAACCTTGCCATCCACCAATGTTAATCCACGTCTCAATTTGAGGAGCACCGGTAAACTGCGCGCTCCATTGGAGACAATATCCCCCGACATTCGCGCCGCTCCTACGGCCCATCAGGTTAGAATCGGGTTGAGACTCTTCAGGAAAAAACCAAGCTTGAATCGTGAGTTCATCGGTGATATCAAGCTCAGGGACCGCGTCCACCTCTACAAATTTTTCGGTGTCTTCAAGGTGGACAGCACCACCAAATTTGCCATCTTTCGACCAGACGGCACCTTCAAGAGTGCCTTCAAGGTTATTTCCACTCACATCTAAAACTTTGCCACCGTCGTCTTCGTCGAAGGTGAAGTACAACATAAGCGCATCGTCATCATTTATTCCCCAAACACTGACACTGAAACTCAAAGCAATGACGGCAAAAACTGTGATAATCCGTTTCATAGTCGTGAACTCCTTTTTTATGGTTCTCGGTTGTCAGTACGATTTGCTCCGCAAATCTTTCAGCAGTCAGTTAAGAAGTAACTTGGTTAAACCGAAACCTCTTAACTGACAGCCGATAGCCAATTAGAAACTGGAAATCTGAATTTCCTTCGCGGTGATAAACTCAAGGAGAGCAGGTACGCCTTCCTGCGTTTTTTGGATACCGCGCTGGATCGCTGGAATAATCTGATCTGGTGTTTCAACGCGCTCGCCGTAGCCACCGAACGCTTTTGCCATGTCAGCATAGTGTCCAGAGATGTCTGTACTACGGAATTTTTCGGTAGATACAGGCATAATCGGAATCTCAATCGCCATAGAGAAATTATTGAAAAGGACAGAGAGAATCGGTATCCGCTCACGCACTGCCGTCTCAAAATCCATACCAGTGAAGCCGATGGCTGCGTCACCCCAGACGTTCACACAGAGTGTATCCGGTCTGGCGAGTTTCGCACCCATGGCGAGTCCGAGACCGTAACCCAGCTGCGTCGTTTTGCCCCAACCAATATATGTCAATGGCGCGACAGACTGCCAGAAAGGTGACATCTGGTCGCGTGGACTCCCCGCATCGTGCGTGATAATCGTGTCTTTGACATCAACAGTCCGCAGCAGGTCCCAGATAACGCGATACGGAGTCATCGGTACTTCGTCAGAAGTGAGTTTAGCGTTCCATTCGCCGAGCCATTCTGCTTTAACCGCGCTAATTTCTCCAGTGACGGCTGCTGTGCGTTCCTCGGACGCGCCGTTGGAACGGTCGCGGACGGCTTCTACCAAGCCATCTAAAATTAAGCCTGCATCGCCAACGAGGGCACTTTCAACAGGAACGTCCTTGTTGATGTCCGCTGGATCTAATGTCGCATGAATAACCCGTTTCCCCTCAGGAATCCTAACGCCGAAGGCAGTCCGAGTGAAACTACACCCGATACCAAAAATCAGGTCGGCTTTTTGGAGATAGTGATGCACCGACTTGGGAATGGCGCGACCGCCAGAACCGAGTGCCAACGGATGATCTTCTGGAAAAGCACTTTTCCCGCCTAAACTCGTTGTTACCGGTGCTGCGAGGAGTTCTGCTAATGCTTTCAAAGAATCCCACGCTTGGGCGTAATGCACGCCCTGTCCCGCATAGATGACGGGACATTCGGCATCAAGTAAAGCCTCCGCAGCGGCTTCAATCGACGCACTGTCAGGTCCATAGCGCACGGTGGGGACAGGTGTCGGATCAAAAGAATCCGAAATCTCCTCATTAAACAGATCCGACGGGAATTCCACAAGGGCGGGGCGCGGTCTACCGTTACGGACTTGGGTAAAGGCGCGTCGCAGCGCTTCAGGGACAGCCTCCGGCAATGTAACTTGTTCACACGACTTTGTTACGTGCCGATAGTTCAAAGCAGAATTGAAATTGGGTTGGATCTGCGTTATATTTCGTGAGTAGCCACCCGGCAAAACCACAATCGGTGCGGAATCGCCATACGCTTGCGCAACGCCTCCGAACGCGTTTTCGGAACCGGGACCGCTTTGCATACAGAATACACCGATCTTTTCCCCAGAGGTGATTCGACTCATCGCATCCGCCATGTGAAGTCCAATACGCTCCTGTCTGACAATAATCGGACGGATGTCTAATTTCGCCGCTGCCTCAATTATATGATTAACGGGATACGCAAATAGGTATTCCACGCCTTCCGCTTTAAGGACTTTTGCTACTGCATCAACAACTTTCATTTTTTTAACTTTCCTTTTTATTGGCTATCAGCCTTCAGCAGTCAGAAAGAGGGTTGCCTTGCAGTGAGGGTTCATCAAAAAACCTCTTGCCTGATAGCCGACAGCCGACAACCAACTGCTATTTAGATAAAAAAGACTTATACACTCGAACGCGTCGGCTTTCCCGCATCCATTACAAGCGGAAAACTATCGCCTTCCAATTTATCGCCATCCTTAACAGTAACAAAAGGCTTCATGACGTGATTGCCACTTTCATCGTAGAGGGTCTCACCGGTCATGTAATGCACCGCAATCGCACGGCGTGGATTCTCACTACTGTTGTCGTGTGAACCGTGCCATGTTAAGGAATGATGATAGTGGACATACCCTTTCGGCACAGGACAGAACTCCACTTCTAACGCGTGATCCTCAAAGCGATCCGGCATTGAATGGATGTCCTTAACGGAATGCAGGAACGGAATCTGATTGCCCCAATGGCAAGAACCGGGGACCATGCGCATACATCCATTACTTTCATCAACATCATCCAGCGCAACCCAAGCACTTACTTGACTCGTCTTCGGTGTGAGAATGGGCCAATAGGGTGAATCCTGATGCCACATGTTGACACCGCCGACTTGCGGGGGTTTGTACTGGATCTGGTCGTGCCAGACCCGCAACTCTGTCGCTGACATGAGCTGTCCAATCTCCTCCACAATAATCGGGTTGTAAACGAGTCGGTGGTAGGCAGAACTCGCCTCCCAAATATTAACGACTTGCCAAACCGGACTCGCCTCTCTGCCACCGAGATTAACGATGTGCACCGGCTGCGGGACATCGGTTTTTTCGTAGTCATCAATAACGCGCGCCAATTCTGAACGCAATTCATCAACCTGCTCATCAGTGAGAACACGGCTTCCGAGGAGAAAACCTTTTTCACGAAATGTGTCAACCTGTGTTTGGCTGAGCATACTTCCCTCCCATAGAAAAGACTTATATATTCGGCTTTGTCGGCTTCCCGGCATCCATTACAAGCGGAAAATGGTGACCTGCCAACTTATCACCACCATTGACGGTAACAAAACGTTTCATGATGTGGTTCCCACTCTCATCATAGATCGTTTCGCTTGTCATGTAATGCACCGCAATCGCACGACGGGGACCTTCACTGGTATTGTCATGCGACCCGTGCCATGTTAAAGCATGATGATAATGGACATGTCCCTTCGGCACAGGGCAAAACTCCACCTCTAACGCTTGATCTTCAAACTGATCCGGCATTGTATGGATGTCCGGGATCTCGCGCAGAAATGGCATCTGACTCCCCCAATGATAGGAGCCCCGAACCATCCGCATACACCCGTTGCTCTCATCAACATCGTCCAACGCAACCCAAGCACTTACTTGACTCGTCTTCGGCATGAGAATCCCCCACAACGGCGAATCCTGATGCCAGCGATTGACACCACCGACTTTTGGGGGTTTGTATTGGATCTGATCGTGCCAGACCCGCAACTCTGTCGCCGACATGAGCTGCCCGATCTCTTCTACGATGACCGGATTGTGAACCAGTCGGTAATAGGCAGAACTCGCTTCCCAAATATTAACAATCTGCCAGACAGGACTCTCTTCTTTACCGCCGAGATTGGCGATACGCACCGGCTGCGGAACCTCAGGTTTCTCGTAATTATCAATGACGCGCGCCAATTCTGAACGCAATTCGTCAACCTGTTCATCGCTGAGAACTCGGTTTCCGAGGAGAAAGCCTTTTTCACGAAAGGTATCAACCTGCGTTTGGTTGAGCATATCTATCGCCTCCTACAACATCCATTTTTTAGTACTGCAAGATTTTATTCTTTTCTAAACTATCATCTTTTATTTTAGCCACCAGTTACCCTATTTTTCAGTTCAACCCACTCTTCATCAGAGAGTTTTGGGGGCCACGCGATGCGCTTGCCGAGGAGTGCGGAGCGATACGCCGCCATAATCAGATCAAAACCGAGCAGTGCGAACTCCAATCTGTTCCGATGTGGTTGATTCGCGTCATCCAGCCATGTAGCAATCGCTTGCGTAAAGTCACGCTGTCCGAATTTATCATCTTCTCCAAAGTGAGTCGGTTCAATGAAGTGCTCTGCCATACCATCAAACTGATAGCCCCACGATCCGTTTTCTCGCCACCACATTCTGCCTTTGGTTCCCCAAAAATCGAGATTGCACCGTGGATTGCTGCCAGGGAAATCGACGGTTCCAAATGCCGTTCGTGCGGATTCAAAAAAGACGCGCGCCCCGTTCTCGAACGTATAAATCGCCATCAAATCTTCGGGACATTGCCGATGTGGCACGTCATAGATTTCCGCCCCCTGAACGGCACCCCACACGTGTGTAATCGGGATGTCCTTAAGCGCAAATAACACGACATCGATCAAGTGGGTATCCATATCGGTAATATCGCCTTCGGTGCAGGCACGAATGAAGTGTATATCCCCGAGACTATCGTCGGCAAAGAACTCCAGCAGCTTCTCAGCAAACGGCAGATACCGGCGTTGATGATTGACAATAATTTTAAGTCCCGTCTTTTCGTGCGCGGCGGCGAGTGCCTCTGCTTCACTCGGTCTGAGCGCGAGCGGTTTCTCTATCACCAACGCTTTAACCCCGGCTTCAGCAGCAGGTTCTACCCAGATATGCCGTGGCACTGTTGGCTCCGTGACGGCATGAACGATATCGGGTTTTTCCTTTTCTAACATCTCCACATAGTCTGTGTAACCCGGGATGTTCAGTTCTTCCACCGCTGCTTTTAGACGTTCCTCGTCGATCTCACAGATGGCAATTACCTTCATATTTTCAATGCCTTCATAACGTCGAGCGTGGTGTACACCTCGCCTTCCGCCAACAATCCCAGTCCGATACATCGCCATAATGTGCCTCCTCATTGAAGCGTGCAACTCACAGATTCCCAAAACGTGCTATTATATTAACACGCCCACAAATTTGTGTCAACTGTTTGATTTGGAAGTTTTTAGTTCTATGTTGTTAAATTCGAGTACTTGTGATACAATACAATGCAGCAAGATAATTTTTCTCGCAGGAGTATTATATGAAAATTGATAAAATTGAGTCGTTTTTTATTCGGAACGGCTATGTGATTCGGATTCACACAGATACCGGTATCAGCGGTGTAGGACAGACCGCTTGCTGGGGCTACCCAGAAGCCGTTGATCAAATCATCAACACGTTTAAGAAATACCTCATCGGGCAAAATCCACTGCGGATTGAGCATCATTGGCAATACCTCTATCGCATGGGCCCGTTTCGTGGAAATGCACTGAGCGGTGCTATCAGTGCAATAGACATAGCATTGTGGGACATCAAAGGCAAACACCTCGGTGTCCCGATTTGGGAACTGTTAGGTGGTAACTGTCGGGATAAAATCCGGTTGCATCTCCTCGGCGGCGGCGGCACCCCAGAAACGATGTATGAAGCGGCAAAAGCAGCCGTTGAAGAAGGCTTCACAGCACTCAAGTTCGATCCAGTGGTCGGAAACTTCCAAGATATGGCAGTCGCTCGGCTCGTCAAGACCGCCCGCGACCTCGTCGCAGCGGCACGAGAAGGCGGTGGACCCGACCTCGATCTCATTGTTGAGGTGCATCGGAAACTGACACCCATGAACAGCATCGTATTGGAATCTGCCTTAGCACCCTTTAATCTCTATTTCATTGAAGACCCGATTCAGATAGATACCATCACAACGCAAGGGGAATTAGCGAAACGGATGACAACACCGCTCGCTATCGGCGAACGCAATGTAAGCATCTGGGAATTCCGTGAAATCCTGGAGGCAGGCGGACCGCAATACGTGCGTCCGGACGTTGGTCTCGCCGGTGGTATAACACACTGCAAGAAAATCGCGGCACTTGCTGAAGCGTATCACAGCGCGGTTGTCACGCATAACTTCCTCGGCCCCCTCATTACAGCTGCATCGCTGCACTTAGATACGAGCATTCCCAACTTCATCACACAGGAGTATACGAAAGGCGATGAATCCGAAGCCTTCGCTGTATACAAAGTCGCGTATCAGCGGGAGGGCGGCTACATTCCAATCCCTGAAGTTCCGGGCTTGGGTATTGAACTTGACGATAGTTTAATCGAGCAGAATCCCTATCAACCGATGAATACCGGCACGACACCTTTGCGTGAAGACGGTTCTGTCGCTTACGCGGTATAACCGTGGTAAAATGCACCAACGGAATGAAGGTAAGTCCAAAAACCAAGCCTGAAACCAAGTGGAAGGCGACTCTTGGGCGAAAAACCCTCAAGTTCCAAGTCACGGCGTTTAACCGCAAGGAAAGGTAAAAAAATGAATGCTGACGAAAAATATCTATTCGATCTGAACGGTTACCTTATTATCAAGAACGTGCTAACACCAGAAGAGGTAGCCCTCGCGAACGAAGCCATTGACACACATAGTGATCAGGCGCGCATCCGTCCACGCGATCAAGCACTTGACGGGGGTTCACCAGAACTAAAAGGCGAACAGGGTAGAGGCGAACTCGGCGGTATGCTCAACTGGGAAGAACCGTGGTGTAACCCGTTCCGACACATGCTCGCGCATCCGACGCTTGTCCCATATCTCAACGAGATATTAGGGAGAGGGTTCCGTATGGATCATCAAATGTTCCTGCTTTCGATGGACAAAGGCGCGGAAGGCTTTATTTTTCATGGATCCTCCGGCCCCGGATTTGATCCGAACCAATACTATATCTTCCGTGATGGACGCATGCATAACGGTTTGACTGTCGTCACCTTCCAGCTAACAGACGTGCCACCCGGCGCAGGCGGGCTAATTGTCATTCCAGGAAGCCATAAGAGCAACTACCCGTGTCCACAAAAGATACGACTCTACCAGGAACACCAAGAGCACATCCGGCAGCTTGTCTGCAACGCGGGCGATGTGATAATTTTCACCGAAGCGGTGACGCACGGCACACTACCGTGGACTGCTGATCATCCGCGCCGTTCAATGCTGACACGCTACACAGCGGGCAATATGGCGTATGTCCCTGCATATGAAATACCGGAATGGGCAAATGAACGCCAACGTGCTGTCATGGAACCCCCTTACCACTCTCGATTAAATCGTCCCACCTTGGAAACGTAGGAAGGAATAACCGATATGTCTACTTCAACGAGCGCAATTCTTGGCTTAATCTTCTTAGGCCTCGCGAATGCCTCTGTTTTCTTAATGTTTAAGTTATGGGGCTACCCATTTGACAAAGAGACGCATAAGAGCGAAGCACCACCGGCCTTGATGCTGCTCCATCGGTTGATCGGTTACGCCTATGCGATCCTTTATGTCTTTATGATGTGGCACATGGTGCCGCGTCTGTGGAACTATCAAGTCGAACTCCCGCCGCGGACTGTCGCACACCTGATGCTCGGCATCACCATCGGTGTACTGATTCTCGTCAAGATCGCTATCCTCCGGTTTTTCCGGCATTTTGAAGAATCAATGCCGTATATCGGCACATGTCTGCTTATCTGCACATACCTATTGATTGGACTGTCGGTGCCGTTCACATTCCGCGAAGCGGCGTTACGAACACAAACAGGCGCATTCAGCGACGAAGGGATCACCCGAACCCGCAAACTGCTTGAAAATGCCGGATTGCCAGCGGAAGCACCGCTTGACCAATTAGCATCAAAGCGGAAATTGCGGGAAGGACAGCATGTCTTACAACGCAAGTGTGTCATCTGCCACGACTTACGGACGATTCTCGTGAAGCCACGCACCCCGACCGACTGGGTCCGTCTCGTCAACCGGATGGCGATAAAGCCGATGATCGGTGAACCCATTCACCAAGAAGAAGAGTGGACGGTCTCGGCGTATCTCATCGCGATTACACCGGATATCCAAGTTTCGGTACGGGAACAGCGACAAGAACAGATGCGTTCAGATGAAGCGAAGGAAGCTGCACAAATCGCAACAGTCGCTATGGAAGCGGAAGCTGCAACCGGAATAGTAATCGCCTATGATGAAGCAGAAGCAAAAGCACTCTTTGAAGACAGATGCTCACAATGTCATCCTATCACGGATGTAGAAGACTATCCGCCGCGTTCGGAAGAGGAGACAACTGAACTCATAACACGGATGATAGATATCGGACTCTATCTTGAAGAGGCAGAGATTGAGTTAATAACCCGCTATATTAATGAAAACTATCTGGTAAGCGAATAGGAGGACGGACTAATTAAGAATTGTCCATCGCCTGCCCTGACAAAACTACTGATTAGTCCAGCAAAAATGACCAAAACAAAGATCGCTGATTTCAGCGAACTTAACGACCGCGAGCCGGTTTACGCGCTCGTCGCAAATGTGGATCTCGTCGTCATTCGGTATGATAACGAGGTTTCCGTGCTATATGGTAGATGTCATCATCGTGGGGCCCTGCTCGCTGATGGTTATATTGACGGCGAAAACCTAATATGCGGCGTTCACTATTGGGATTATCGCTACGATACCGGTGTTAGCGAATATCAGAATACAGAACGTCTCGCCAAATTTAAGGCGTGGATAGAAGATGATGCTGTCTATGTTGACGCAGATGAAATTCGGGAGTGGGAACATCAGAACCCACAACCTTACCATCGGGACGAATATCAAGGGAACTACCAAGACATCCACGGCACCCCAGAAGAACCTTACGTCTCCCAAATTCAGGAATTAGCACGCAACGGGCTAAGCACGGTGGGGCACCACGGTCAAACTGAGGCGATGGGGGTGCCACGCGAGCATCTACCGAATTGGGATGCCCTGCAGTTCGTCGTGGCGCAGCTGCACAAAACACCGCACTTAGATGAGGAACCAGTCGGAACAGAACTGATTATCGGTCCGAGAGCGAAAAAGCCGCTAAAATTGGAGATACCGATCTTTGTCTCCGATATGAGTTTCGGTGCGCTGTCCGCTGAGGCAAAACTTGCATTGGCAAAGGGCGCAGAAATGGCAGGGACAGGCATCTGCTCCGGCGAAGGCGGCATGTTACTGGCAGAGGCAGAAGCAAACAGCCGCTACTTTTATGAACTCGCCTCCGCCCGGTTCGGGTTCTCCTATGACAAACTGGAACATGCACAAGCTTTCCATTTTAAGGGGGGCCAAGGTGCGAAAACAGGAACAGGCGGGCACCTCCCGGGCAACAAGGTAACAGAGGAGATAGCGGCGGTGCGTGGGCTGCGTCCGGGAGAACCCGCAATCTCACCGGCGCGGTTTCCCGATTGGGAAACCCTCGACGATTTTGCGAAGTTTGCGGAACTGGTGCGGAAAGAGACCGGCGGTTTCCCGATTGGGTTTAAACTCTCCGCGCAACACATTGAGAAAGATATTGAAGCCGCACTTCACGTCGGCGTGGACTATATCATCCTTGACGGCAGAGGCGGTGGCACCGGTGCTGCACCGCTCCTATTCCGAGACAATATCTCAGTCCCGACAATGCCAGCCTTAGCACGTGCCAGAAAATACCTTGATGAAACCGGAAATAGTGATGTTACGCTTATTATCACCGGCGGTTTGAGAACGCCCGCCGATTTTGCAAAAGCACTGGCACTCGGGGCAGACGGTGTCGCAATTGCGAATTCAGCGATGCAGGCGATCGGTTGTATCGGGATGCGCGCATGTCACACAAACAACTGTCCCGTCGGCATTGCCACCCAGAAAGCGCATCTGCGTTCCCGACTCAAGGTGGACATCTCAGCACAGCGATTAAATCGCTTTCTCGGTGCTTCTGTTTCTCTCATGCAAGTCTTGGCGCGTGCCTGCGGACATACACATCTAAATCAGTTCAACTCCGCTGATTTGACGACTTGCAAGCGAAACATCGCTTATCTGACCGGTGTTAAATACGCCGGAGTTGTACCGTTGTAGGCAAAGTAAGCAAATCCTCGTGGAAGGGTTTTGTAAGCCCAATGCCTTATCAACAAAATACTGTTAGGCGAGGGACCCCGTGCCGTGCCTAACAGTATTTATAACCGAATCTGCTTGAAAGCCTCAATCTGCGCTGTAATCGCGCGTTCTGTCGGAAGACGTTCAGCACTCGATGCACCGTAGAAACCGACAACGCCTTCGGTATTCTCCAGAACGTACGTAGCGTCTTCAGGTTCAGCGATGGGACCGCCATGACAGATAACGAGGATTTCAGGGTTGACACCTTTCGCCGCGTCGTGAATAGATTGGACACGTTTAGCGGCATCCTCCAGTGTGAATGCAGTTCTCGCACCGATAGAGCCTTTCGTCGTGAGCCCCATGTGCGCCACGAGAATATCCGCACCGGCATCCGCCATCTGTTCCGCTTCAGTTTCGTTGAAGGCGTAAGGGGTCGTTAGCATCCCCATCTGATGTGCCGTCCGAATCATCTCTACTTCAGGCCCGTATCCCATATCGGTCTCCTCAAGCAGCTGTCTAAAAGTGCCATCAATCAGTCCGACTGTCGGGAAGTTTTGTACACCTGAAAACCCGATTGCATCTATCTGTTTCAAGAAGACATCCATCAACCGAAACGGATCCGTACCGCAAACCCCTGCAAGGACAGGTGTATCTGGAACGACCGGTAGTACTTCGCTCGCCATCTCAACGACGATCTGGTTCGCGTCGCCGTAAGGCATCATCCCAGCGAGTGAACCCCTCCCCGCCATCCTGAACCTGCCAGAATTATAAATGATAATCAGGTCAATGCCACCAGCCGCCTCACATTTGGCAGAGATACCCGTGCCAGCACCTGCCCCGATAATGGGTTTACCAGCATCAATATTGGTGCGTAAAGTTTCTAAAATTTCTTCGCGTCTAAATTTCATATTTTGCATAATTCCTTTCCACAATAAAAACCTGAACCGATGGAATAGGTTAATGGGAACACCATTTCTGAATAACTATTTCTCAATGACTACCAGGAATAATGGCATACCCGCTGACCTGATTACCAAATATGGACACGCCGTACCCCCATGCGAAGGTGGGAAGGTAGCAGACATACCGAGCGGTACGCTTCGTAGTGCCACCCAAAACTGGATTTATTAAGTGTAGCAGATTAGCGAAAATAGCGATTCAAGAGACTTATAGCCTCGGTAATGTGTTTCGGGTTGAGGCGTTTCTGTAGATCGGTTTCAATAGATTCTGGAGTGGCATCAGACAGGGATTGTGTCAGTTGTTTTTCAAGTATGGCTTCAATTTCTGCGTCAGTCATTGTGGCGTACTTCTCTACCACTTGTCGTGCTTTTTCGTGCTGTTCTCTGAGCGCGTTTGCTTCGTTTTCAGCCGGTATGGCTCTGTCAAACGGCTGATTTTGCTTGTTTTCAGTGAGCACTTGTGGCTCAGAGGCGTGTGTTTCAGGTATCCCCGTATCGTCCCATCCATTGTTGTTGAGGGAATCGCTGTTATCTTTTGGGTCATTTGCGAAGTCTTCTCGCTTGAAGGGTTCGGGTTTTTCGGGTAGCGTATTTCCGCCCCTGTCAAGGTAGATGATTTCGTACCCATCAGGTTCAATGCCTTTAAAGAGGAGGTTAAATTTTTCCGAGACAGAGAGTTCTTCTCCCATGAAGGAAGCACCTGTCTCACCTCGTCTAACGTAAACTCGTTTTGTCGTGAGTGGCAGAAAGTTTTCGTTGTTTGTGCCTGTGAAGATTCCGCCTATCACGTCTGGGTTATTTCGCATAGCGTCATTGAGTCTCTGGTTTTCAGCAATTTTTTTATCGATGTAGGCAGTTTCAAAGGCTTCCCAATGTTCCATCGGGTTCGGTAAATTGTTAAGTGTTGCTTTCAGTTCGGCTCTTGAGGGATTGTTTTGCACGTGCTCGCTCATGATGCCAAGACTGCTTCGTATCGCCATATATCCTGAGAACTCGGAGTAATTATTTATGGTAATACCTTTATTGAGAATCATTTGTAGCCATTGGTGGGGGGGATACATTTGATCCTGCTTTTGCCGGCTATCTTCTGAACCGTAGCGGTTATAGAACATTTCAAGGATGGCATCAGGGGTTTGGGGGCCGGTGTATATCTCTCCTGTTGTGTTATAGGTTACCTTGATTTCAGGTGGCGTGTGATTGAGCGGCGGCGGTGTGCCAGATTCCTTTTTTAAGGTTTCTCCGTACGCTTTCAGGTCTTTTCGGATTTTTTCCCGAAGCCTCTCGATTTCCTCATCGGGCGTGTTGGTTGGAGCGGTTGCTAAGGCGAGCTTGACGCTGATGTCGGTTTGTTCCTCTAACCAGATGTGCCAGGGATCTTCCGAGTGCGTGCGAACTGTCGTTTTTACGCCTGGCATACCAAGGGGAGTTTTGGCGGTGTTGTTGGTAAAGTCCCGCGCATCGGATGTTTGTGTGCGCCCCCGAAGAAGGCGGAAACTCAAAAAACCGACAATCAGCACGGTAAATACAGTTATAGGTAGCCAATATCTTTTTTTAAACATGTTTTCTCCTTACGTCTCGCGGTTTCTGTCCTGTTATGCAAGTTCGCGTTGGACAAAGAAAATGGAAATCGCCAGACATATACCAAATTTAATTTAAAAGACTCGGTGACTTTATGGTTTTCGACACACGTCTGTGTCGGGTTGAATTCAACTTTTTGGGGGATTACGCAGACACAATGCAACAAAGAAAAGGAAGGGTCAGGCAATCCGTCCCAAGATTGGGCTGGTCTCTATTGTTATAGCATATAACACCCGTCATCTGCTATGATAGAAAC
>VXZK01000051.1 GCA_009845545.1 Candidatus Poribacteria bacterium | reverse complement strand
TAGCGGGGTTGGACCCGAAGCCTAAAGGCTTGGGATTGTTAGACAATGCCCTTCATTTTTTATTTTCCGTCTTTGAAGTGAAGAAGGAAATTGTGAACTTTGCTTATTGCTGATTCTTTGGTGAACGCCACGGATTACAGTGTCCAGCGAAACGTTTCAACGCGCCACTTTTAACAATGATCGCCTCTGGGCGTAGCACAGTGGCATACGACGTAAGCAGTGCAATTGTGTCAAGCAGCGAGTTGTAGCCTGATATTCCAGACATATCAATGTAAATTTTGTTGAACGGTTCGCCAAGTTCTAACGCTGCTCTGACATCGAAGCCGTCAAGTACCTCAAAATGGAGTTCGGGGTGCTTTTCCCTTGCCCGTTCAATACATTTAAGACTGATATCTGTGCCGATAACTTTCTTACAATGCGGCGCGATCAAGGTTGTCGTTGTTCCCCACTCACACCCGATTTCTAACACAACATCGTCAGCGTTTATCCAGACTGGAATCGTCTCGCGATATTCTTTAACGCCGCGAGTCGCGATGAAATCGGTGTATCCTTCAAATAATTGGTTTTGGGTCGCCATAGTCCCTTTCACAAACGCTATTTTTCACAAATCGCGTGTAAAATCTAACCACCAGAGGTCTATACGGTTTCACATGCCTCACAAATCAAGGCGAAACGTTTGGTACCGCTCGTTTCAAACGCTGTTTCATAATCATAACTGACAGGCACATTTGATGCGCCACACCAATCACAGCGGCCAGAGAAGGTATGTGTTTTCTGTGCCAACAGCATTTCTTTTTCATCTTCTACCTTCCGCGTCGCGGCGATGAGGTCAAGTGCGCGTTGACGTAACTTCGGATCGGTTTCCTCTTTAGCGATTTTTTCGAGGAGCGGTTGGAGCCTCGGATCATTCGGGTTTCCGCCGTCATCGAGTGTGTGCCACGCGGCTTTGCGGACACGCACATCTGGATCGACCATCCCTTTGTAGAGTGCCACCCAAACTTTGTCAATGCTCTTCCGAACATGACAGGGACAGAGATTGTCCATCGCCTCAACGCGATCCTCCGCGTTGGAAGAGTAGGCAAGTTCAAGATAGTATTCAACTTCGTTGCCGCGTAAGCGATCTTCACCGCGACGGTGTGCATTTTTCTGATACTTGTTCATGCCTTTTAATTTTCTTTGTTTCGGAATTCCATGTTTTGGCATCCGTTTCCTCCGTTTGTAGAATTGTAACACAGGCTCCTCGGTCTTTTCCAGTTAATCAAGACTAATAGGGTTCCTTAACCAAACTTCAGTTTATCCGTGACCTTTTGAAGTGCTTCGTTTATCTGTTCCAATACCTCTTTTGATGGAGGTTCGCCCTCGGCGGTAATTGTGATGCGAAACTTAAAGTCAAGTTCGGGAGCGATGTTAGCCAAATCAGCAACGGCTTCAGCTAAATCCTGAATTTCAGTTTCAATAAGGTGGGATTCAGCCTGACGGATCCACGCGGGTTTCCGGACACGAATTTTATAAAATCCATTGCTTAAAGACTCATCTGAGGCAATTATTCCAACCTTAATGGCTTGTTCTACAGCATAACGGAATACATCATCAGGAATGGAAATACCTCTCTTGGCTTCAAGTGCCTCTTTAATCAACGCGAGTGTGGGTTTTCCAGATTTCCAAGCAGATTCTACGTCATTTCCAATGAGGTCTTTCGGGTCTATAGTCACGGGTGCCTGCGAAACTTTTAAACCGACCTTATCGGCTTCATTAGCGGCACAGGGCCATGAGGGGCTGCCCTCAATGAACTGAAATAGTTTTTTATCCCGGCCATCGTTGACGGCATCAACAACCAATGGCCACGGAACCGGCGAGCCTTTAACCACCGATAGCGCGTGCATTATTTTACCGACAGATGAGGTTTCGTTTTCCCACGCGTCCGGCAGATTCTTGTGATTGATTTCTGAACTGCTGATGGGTTCCAACGGCGCGAGTAATTCCAGATCGTCGGTTATCTCAGCATCAGGAATCTCCTCTTTAAGATAGGCACCGTTTTGCCGACGTGCCATGAGTAAACCGGCTTGAATTGCAGACTTGAGCGTGTTCACAAGAATTTCATCAGATGCAAGTTTGGGGACCTCATCTCCGTTGAAGAATTCCCGAATTGCCCCTACCGTTGTGAGGGCATTATCACCTTGCCAGAGATCCGGCAGTTTCCCAGGCGTTAGTAACTCAGGACTGGGAGTGTGGAGTTCTGCGTGCGCAATTGGAACGATTTCTAATTCCTTTTTCTTCAAATCTTCGTCAGTGAGGGGAATTTCTCGCCAATAGGTATTCTGAGAACCGTCTGGGCGGACGTTGCGTAGGACAATCTGACCTTCTGTGACTGCGCGGCGAAGGGTGTCAATGAATACCTGTCGATTTAGCAAGCGCGGTAGGCGCGGAAGACTTGCAAACATACCATACAACCCTTGAACAGGTTTAGCGGTTTCATCCTCTCCCCAGATATCAAAGTAACTGTCCGGTGTAAGCAGTTCTGGGTCGAGTGAAGTTGCTAACAATCTATCCTCGTCAATCAAGGCTTTCTTCACGCGTTCAAAGGGTGAATTCGGCCCTGGTGGTAACAAAGTCGCTTTAATGTCCCCATCTTCGTCAACAGCAATAAGCACATTATACGCGGCGATGACAGAATCCAAAATGCCAGTTTCATCATCTCTTTTACGTTGCGGGAGTAATGTTTTTTGTTCTGGACTGAGTAGGTTTATGTCGTCTCCGTTTTGGATGGATTCCCACCCAAGGATCTTACGAATGCGTTGTCGCAGCCCTGCTAACAGTGCGTTTTCAGCGGCAAGCACAATAACACTGTTCGGATAGGTTCTATTGAAAAACGCCGCCAGTGATGCAGAGACATTTTCACCCGGTACTGCCGTGTGTTTAGGATCAGCGATCACAAAGCGGAGTTCTGGCGTATCGGAAAGGTCTTCGGGTGAAGTGGGTAACGTATGAACATCAACTTTATCTGTGTTCCGACCGAGTTTAGCACTTCTTATCCGTTTCACTAAATCTTCGGTGATTTGGTCTTCGGTAATTCTCGCCATTGCGCGGACGTGCATATTGGTTAGATTAGGGGTCGTTCCCAAAGCCCAACTGTTCTGGTTTTCTTTAAGGAACCATGAGGCATCTCGCCATTCAGCGAGCCCTTTTTCAACGGATATTGCGTCGATATCAGCGTTTGCAAGTAGGAGGTGTAGGTCTGCCAATTCTGCCTTTTGTCCAATAGGCTGTGAATGCAAAAAGGTGGCGAGGACTGCGGCTTCAATTTCGCGAGATTTCAGGAGTGGGAGTTGCTTCTGGACGTTACGGGCTCTATCGAGTTCACCCCTGAGAATCGGTGTCCACTTAGCCCCTTCATCACACGCTTTCGTGAGTTCGTGTAAGGCATCGGAGAGTTCGGTATCAGGAGAGAGGAGCGCGTTGGGCCCGACACATGCTGCGGGGTCTTTTCCGAAAGCCTCTCTCAGGATAAATGCGAAAGTCCGAAACATCCCACGTGTCCCTTGAAAATTATCCAGTTGCGTCCATTTTTGCTCAAAGACATCAATGAGATTTGGGTGGAACGGGTAAGATTTTAAGAGTTTGTCATAAGTTTCCTGATCGGTGTGGTGTCCGCGGAGGTGGAGTCTTTGTCGGGCTGCGATGAGGCTATTGACGATGGGATGGCGTTTTTCTTCGGGCAGGACGTATTCAAACAGCCGTCGTCGGAGCAGCTCTGACACATCTCCCTCTGAAATAGGCTCAGCGGTCTCATCCAACCTGTGGAATATTGTTTCTAACATATTTAGGACGCGGATGTCGGTGGGATCATCGGCAATAATATCGGAGGTGATAAGGCTTGCTACGATTGCGGCGTTGTTAACCTTTTTCACTGCTTGCGTAAGTACCTGAAAAAAATCTCGAAGACTTCCGTATCGATTTGGATTCTCCTTGACAGCAGCAGATGTATACATGAGTGTTTCGTCCAGCAAAATGAGGGTAGAGAGTCCTTCGTTTTGTGGCAATTTGAGCAGGTTGACGAGGGGCGTTTCCGCTGGATTGATATAATCGGCTTCGTGCTTGGCGACGATTTCAAGCCCTTTATCACCGGCGAGTTGATATGCCAATGCTCCCCACGGTGTTTTGAGTATTTTTTGTGTGCTATCAGGGGCTATTGCCTGAAACCCGTTTTTCACGTCGAATTGGTCAAACGGAAGAATGGCAACGCGCGTTCGCGGTATCGTAGCTAACCCGCTGAATTGGATAAATTCTTGGACAGTGGGGTGTGTTTGGAAGTCAGTACCGTGTTCAGCCAAGTGTAAGAGGGTAATCAGGGCATGGGTTTTTCCACCGCCGTAAGCGACTTGAAGGGTCAGAATAGGGTTGCCACCTTTTCCAGATAGCCGTCGCAGCACGTTTTGCACCAAGGTTTTGAGTTTATGGGTCGGGTAGGTGCGATCAAAAAAGAGCGTGGGCATTTGATAGACGTTTGGTGCATTTTTCATTCGCACTGCATAGAGATCCGCTGCGAATTCTGCAAGTTCAAGTGTGCCTTGTCGGACATCATCTCTTAAAACACAATGTTCATGCCATGTGTTAGTGCCCATGGGCTGATTCCTTTTCTATATCCTCAAGAATTTGCTTAATGATGGGTTGGAGCGGGGGAATGAGTTCTGTAACGACTTCCCATACAACAGTGTAGTTAGCGTCATAGTATCCATGGATGAGCCGGTCCCGCATTCCTGCCATCTGCCGCCACGGGACCTGTGGATACCTTTGCCGAATCGCCTCTGGAACGTTCTTGGCTGCTTCACCAATAATTTCAAGTTTTCGGACAACAGCAGAAGCGGTTTTGTCATCTGATACAAGTCTGTCAAAATCTATGTCTTCAACAAATGTCTGCGCAGCACCCATTGCTTCAAAAATGTCTTTCAAATAAAGTCTATAGTTTCTCATAAATTTCTGATTTCGTTGAAAACGGGGACGGGATTCGCATTCAGCGGAGTGCTCCGGGCTGGTTTCAAAGTTTATCATTTCGCTGAAGACGGGGGCGCGGAGTTCCTCGCGGAGTGAGCTGCAGGGGACGACATCGACCTTGCACCCCAACTTGTCCTCCAAAAACTGCTCAAGCCCAATCATATCAAAGAGATTGACCCCCTCATCAAAATCCACTAAGAGATCAACATCACTACCCGCATGTGCTTCGCCGCGCGCGTGAGACCCAAAGATGGCTTTAATCTGGGCTTTGTATTGTTTGCGAATTGTGTCCTTATCTTCTGTGACTATTTTTTTTAATTCTTCAATCATGATGCAACCCTCCGCGTGCCTATTTTTTACCAAATAGACCGGAGCGATCCGTTAATAGGTCTTGTCATGTCTTGCATCGCATAGTTTAACACGATTTGCACGTCAAAGTCAACGAGAAAAAGGAATCACTTTGTGAAGTTCACTTTTACATAGGCTTGTTACGATGAACCTTCGCCAAATGGGAGTCGGAGTTGGACTTCGTCGGAGTCTGACCCTCCAGAACTGGAAACGCCGCTTATAGGTTCCCCGGGTTCGTAATTGATGAGTGTTTCCATGAGCGATCTGTCACTGGAACCTTGGGGACTTGTTTCGATGAGTGCCTGAACGACAGCCTTAAAAAGCGGGTTCTCTTGGAGGCCATGCTCATGAAAGTAGGCGTTGATGTGTGCACTGTCACTCTCATTCCAGAGTTTCATGACTCTGTGGATCATGTCTATCATGGGGATTCTCCCGGAAGTATGGGGATTGCCGATTCGGTCCGAAGTGCGTTCGGTATGCCCGAGGAGTTTGAGTGCGTTGCCGGAACTGACTTTCTTTAAGATACCGATGTGTCGGTCTCGCAAATCGTCGAGTGGCACACCGTAACCTTGTGCCAAAAGGATGCACTCGCCTACGGGTGCGTTCTCTGTGCCGAAGTAATCTTTGTGCATCAGATAGTAGCGGGTCCATTCGTCTAATGCTTCCGTACTTGCGCCGTGCAGTATTTGCCCCAATGCAAAGTCGGTCACCATCCGCCGCACCTCTGTGAGAAACTCTGTCACCGTGAAAAGTTTACCAGTATTCCATTTGACTACTTTGTAACTGGAGTAACTTTCCAGCGCGGGCCCGATGGCTGCCCAGACGAAGTCGGGACCTCGGATGCCTTGGTCCCAGAAATAACGGAGGCGTTCGGTAATGCGTTTCGGCATTTCGCGTTTGACTTTACCGTAGTGCCCTATTTTTGCGTTTGCCGGACGCTTTCGGCATACCATCCAGAGTGAAGTGGCGAGTGCAGCACTTCCTTGTGCTCTCATTCTTCCACCTTGTTCAGTGTCAATCGGCCAAGAGGCCGTAACCACTAAACCGGACTCAATCATTGCTTTAACAAGGGTTTCCCAAGCATCCGGGGCCTTATGTGCAAAAACCACGACTATTCTGCCATCTTCTGATAAAGTCTTGTAGGCTGATAAGAAACTTTCAGCCATGCCGTTTTCGTAAAATTCTTTTGCTTTATCGTTATTCCCCTCAAAACGTCCAGTATGTTGAATGAGTTCACTGGTTTTGGGTGTGAGCGGTTCCGACGAAATGCCAAAAAACTGTTCTCCAATTATTCGACGGAGCCACACGAAAAAAAAATCGGAAAGATCAGCATAAGGTATTGCATCATAGTACGGCGGATCGGTAATAATGGCATCAATTTCTCTGTTGATTGGATCAGTCGCGGATTGATACAAGATTATACACTTTGGCGTTTTTGTTATGTGCGCACGTCTGACTGTTTCCAAAGAAGAAAGAATTCTATCAAGGCAAAACTGATAACTGCCTGGCACTTCATTCAAAATCGCGCATTCGCTAAAATCCTGGGTCATTGAGAGCGCATATCTTACAAAAGTACTACGACTCGCTTCTGAATCTGGTCTCCAAAAAATTAGGTTTGAGTTATGATCCAACATTCTGTCAAAAGCACAAACTAAATACGCTCTAATCGCCTCCAACCGTTCTGATGAATAGCCAACCGCCTTCATTTCAATTTGTGCTGCTTGCATCCACTTCACAAATGTCATCAACGCCAATAGCTGCCGTTCTGTGAACAGTTCAGACCATTTCTTGAAGCCGTAGAGTGGTACTGAAAATGCTCGTCCAGCCCCTGATGTATCACTTTTCGGCAATGTTTCATCAGGCTTTCCATGCGGAATTTGGTCCAGAACCGTTTCCAACACCTCTGCGGGTATTTCTGCCTTATCAATCTCCTCCTGTGTCGGTGACCGATATTCCTTGCCGTATTTTTCTTGATAAACGACGGTTGTCATCTGTGTTTTGAGCGTACCCTCGTGTCCGCATCGTTTGATATAGTCCGCAGGCTGCTGCGATTCACAAAATGGACAGGTCGCCGTTGAGCCTAACATCGTAGGTTTGCCAACATCATCTGCGTTTGTAGGCGTGATAATCTCAAAACGGACCCGCTTTGTTTCAGGATCCGGGCAGAGTTTGAGGGCTCGCTTTCCGTTGATAACGATTTTCGTCTGGTTTCTCGTTTTTTTTTCTCGAAGAAAGTCAGGACGTTTCCGATTTTCGGGCGTATCTTTAAGGGTTTTCTCTGCCTTCTTGCAAACCCATAATGTTTTGAGCAACGGAATCGTTCCTCCGCAATCTTTTCGATCTTGACACGGAATTGTTCGTGCCCAAAGATAGGCGACTGTCGGTTTGTTATCAATTACGGGGTAGTAGTCGGCAAGTTCGGTGCGGGCATTTTCCAAAACCCACTGTCCCCACAAGCGGACGTGATCGGCGAGATCGCCGTTCTTTAGATCAGGCTTTTCATCAAGATCTAAATCAGGCAGCGGATGCGTTTTTCCGGCGAGACGTTGCGGATATTCAAGCGTGCACTTGAGGATAAACCATGCAACCGGGTTATAGTCGTTTGCTATTGCTTTGCAACCGAGTCGCATCGCTTCAAGCGGAATTGCACCGCCGCCTGCGAACATATCCAGTACTTTCGGCGGGGCTCCGTTGTATGCCATCAGGATAAGTTCTCTGGCGATCCGGAGTTTGTTCACCCAACGCCCCTTTGTATCTTTTGCGTCCCAATCGCCGTGTCCATTTTCATCTCTCCACCGTGTCAGTGAAGCGATGAGGGTATTACAGAGGTAGTCACGTTGTTTGTCCGGTAGAGGTGATCCGGCAAGGCGTGTGTATTCCGCCTTCATTTTTTCGGGAGCGTCGGCGGGATCCGGCAGTAACGTCGCTATTGTTACAGCGCGGCACGCGGCGAGTGGACGGCGTGCGGGCCAAAAGTGAAGTGAGGAGATATGCCCAGGGCGTGGGTTCTTTTCGTGTTTTGAGTCTGCGGAGACCTTTTGCAGTGGAAAGGCTTCTTCAATGAGTCTACGTGGCAATTGGGTTTTCCTCCTACCCTATTTGGTTCCATGGGTATCGTTGGAGGTGGTAATGCCGACCGTTTCCGCGTAGTGCTGCAGTGCTTGCAGTAGATCTAACGTCCGCTGCTTCGTTTGCTGTAGTGCTTCTGCTCGTAACCCCCCCGTTTCTGATGTTAAGTTATTATGTGATAATTTATTTTGGAATAAGTGTTCTGCGACTTGCCTGATATAGGTATCCAGTGTTTTCACGTTGACCCCATTATACCATGTGCCGTTCGGATCCCAGACCCCGAGTTCATGCATGGCTTTTTCAACATACGCGTCATCTAAGAAAAAACCAAACGCTTGTTGGAAGGTATCGAATGCTTGCACTTCCGCTTCATTCGCGAAGAAGCCTGGGGGCGGTAATTCTGAACTGACACGTTGTTGTAAGGTGCCTACCGGTGTTTCCACCATCGTGTTTTGTGGGCGTGCCTTCCAGCGGCCGGTTAACATTTCCTGCGTGTTCAGACGCTGAACAAGCGTATCCAGCTGGCCCTCAAGCATCTCAAATCGCATGACATCCCAGACTTCACTAAAGCCGTCCCAATCGTGTTGGAGGGGTATCTGTAAAATTGCGGTAGCGCGGCGGATGTTATCGGGTGTCCACCGTTCGTGGCCTGTTGGGATATCGAGTGTGAAGTTTTCCACTTGGGCGTAAAATGCTAATATGTCGCGTCCTTCGGTATCAGCATCTCGTATAATTTCGTCAACCGCTGCCCATGCAGCCTCGCCGTAGTGTTTCAGTTCGTCGGGTGTAGGTGCACCGCCGTCTGCCTGATAGTACCACATTGCACGGAGGTCGTCTAACATGTCCATCCGGCGATTCCGTTCTGCGTTTGCCCCTGCCTCATAGAGTTCAGTCAGTGAAGGGTGACAACTTAACAGGGTATAGAGTTGTCTGAGCGACAACTCCTCCCAACTCGGAATCTCTTCAGGCTTGATACCGAATTCTCTGATAATCTGTTCGGTGAGTTTAGGCGAAACGGTGTTTCGCTCTTGATTTTTCATAATTTTCTCCTGATTTGGATCAGGGTGCGGTATGCGAAAGACGCGGGTGTCCGTACGACTATACTATCCATTGATTTTCTCATAAATTCAGCCTTCCGATATAGGGGAAAGTGCATCGAAGCCCCGCCTACCCTCCTGCAATTCTTGCTCAATTTTTCGCAGGAGCTGCTCATGTTCTTCAGAAAGTATCATACTTGCTCTACCGCCAAGGGGCAGCTCAGTAATGACGGTAGTTAGTTTATCCAATTCCGCTTGCTCCTTAGCCGACAGATCTGCTTTGTCCCGGAGGACGCGGTATCGGTTCTTCATGTCCTCAACCGATTTTGACTCATCGGTATCTAACCCGAACGCGGGAGACATTACCAGTTGGTGTAAAAGGAGCGTGTTAGGGGCACCGGAAAATGGATAGAGGTGAATTTTCCCTCTTTCGCGCATCAAATAGTGAAGTTCACCTTCACCTGCCTGTTGCGCGGCCATGGGTGAGTGCGTCGTTGCAACGAGCTGAAAATGCGGTAGCGATTTGTCAAGAAGCGATAACAGTTGGCGTTGCCGCTTTGGATGGAGATGCAGGTCAACCTCATCAATGAGGAGGAGTCCGTTTGCGGTAAGCGGTTTTTCCTGTGAGTCACCAGAGACTTCTAAAACTTGGAACAACAAGTCGCCTATCCAAGCCGCCATTGCGAGATACCCGTTGCTGAGACAGTGTAACGGCACAATACCATCTGGCGTATCAAACAGTAAGTGCCCATTCTGTTTATCAATGCTATGAAACTTTATCCCCGGTAGTAGATTGTTGAGTAACTTTCGGACGGTTTCCAATGCAGTGCTGTTTCCTATGTAGTCGAGGTCCATTGCCCAGGAATCGATCGGTTTGGTGGTCGCATCAGGATTGAATAGGGTAGCGACGCGCTGTGCCCTTTTGTTTGTGAATTCTGATGTCTTTGTTCTTCGACTGTTTGCTGCATTGAGATGGCGGGACGCACCGAAACCGAGAACAAAGTAGTCCTCCTTTTTCCCTTTGAGTGCCTTATCAAGCCAGGCGAGACTCTGTTCGTTTTTCCTGATGACATCAGTGCGAGTATCTTCGGGCGCGATCTGTAAGCGAATCTCGCGTTCCTCTCCTTCTGTTGTAATCAAGACGGCTGAAATTTCACATGCCTGCGTTTCATACCGGATCCAGTCAGAAGGTTCTCCCAGTAGATCGGCTATCGCGTCACTACCGCCAGTAATCAAGGCAATGGCTTTCAGCAGTGTACTCTTACCCATGCCGTTTTCAGCCAGCAAGAGGGTCCACTTGCGGATGCCGCCTTTCTCGTCTTCAAATGATAAAGCAATATCAGAAAAACATTTGATATTGTTCAGATGGATTGATTTGAGAAACATTTAATCTACCGTTGTTCTTCAAGCATCAGTTTAAAGGCGTTGAGGTTTTGTACTTGTGCAGCCGCGAGAAGCAGCTGTTCAAGCTGTTGCATATCTGTAACATGTTGCAGCACAGGGACGACCTCATCAACATCGTTTGCTGCAAACTTTGATCTGAGCAAAGTCAATGTATTCTGTCTTGTCGTCTCTCGCGTGCCTTCTTCTCTGCCTTCTTCTCTGCCTTTTGCGATGAACTCCTCGCGTAAGAGTTGATAGTATTTAGATTCTTGCATGAGTGCCTCCGGTATAAGTATTATATATGCCTATATTCCAAATGTCAAGGATAGTCGTTTAGAGATTCTCTCTGAATATCTGTTGCGTTAATAAGGATGCTCTGCTTGGTTTTTGTAACGAGTGTCGCAAACGGATTTTGGCATCGGTATAATCGTGGCTCCGTATCGCAATAGTAGACGACGTAGAGCCAGTAACGGTTGCCGTGATTGGCGGCTTGCCTCCATTCGTTTGCTGTCAATTCGACACTTGTTATCCCTGTACGTCCTTTGACTTCAATATAACGCACTTCACCGTTTGGGTGTCTGGATTGTAAGTCAAACCCTTTTTTGAGGCTTGGATTAGAGACATCTTTGACGTCAGCCCCGCGCTCGCGCTCATATTCTATAGCAGTCTTGATCGCAATAGCCTCGGCATCTCGTAGCGTCTTTGTCGGAATTTCCTCAGTTGGAGGTTCGGTAACAAAGGCACGCGTATAGACAGTTACGGGACCCAATTGGGTATTTTTAATTTCTTCAATGAGACTCGCCGCTGCTTGTTCACGTTTCGTAGGAAGTGCATTGAGTTCGTTCTCACAGTTGTTCAGTTTTGTCCGCGCTGCCGGTACGCCTTTAGCAACGGCCCTTCTGAGGTCGCGTCGTTGTTCAAGAAGTTCTGCTTTCCGCAAGTTAGATGAAACCTGAATCTGTCTCTTTTTGCCTTCCAACTCAAGATGGAGCACATCATGGATGTGAGAAAGTTTCGGATTTCCGATGTTTTCACAGACGAAATTTTTAACAGGTTGCATTTCATTAGCACGGTTAATCCATTCAGGGGACAAAGTTGCAGGCATGCTGTGTTGTTCTGTCCGTGGTATTAAGGTCAACAAGAAATGCGCCGGTGTTTCTTCGCACCGTCCATCCGCAAAACGTTTGATGCCGACAAGCATTTCATCAAGGACGTGAGGCTTACTATCCGCTTGTTGTATCACAGATATTCTTGCCAAATAGAACAGATACGGTTCATCCGCTTGCGGATCAAAATAGACTGCCCCACGCTCGCCTTCGGCGTTGAATTTTTCCAAAAAGCGGGAGCGGATCGCGTCAAAAATCGGTTCGCCGGGGTGCAGAAAAATCGCCTCCGGTTTCTCTGATCCGATAGGCAGGGCAATTTCACGTGAGAACGTTAACCGATCGCGTAACGGAGATGGATATCCATCAATTGCCTTTTGCACAGCGGTAGGACAACGGGATAACTTAAAAACTGTCTCAATATCTCCGTTAATCCGATAGCCGAGTAAGGGTGCTGCATCTTCAAAGAAACTTCGGACATAAGCGGGTAACATGCGAAGCGTTTCGGCGGATTCCCGCTGTTCCTGAACATTACCAAGTAAACGCTTGACTTCGCTATTGACGACCGATTTCTGCTGACCTTTAAGCTGCTTTTGTATATTTTCCAACGTGAATTGTGTATTGATAGACTGGATTGAGGCATCAACTTTATCTTCTGTGATGGCTCTTGTGATAAGTTCCTTCAAAGAGATTTGACTGAATTGTTGTCCGATAACGTCAAAGACCTTATCGTCATTTAATTCTTCACGCATCTTTTGCATTTTTTCCAGTAGCACTTTCAATACACGTCCTTCACGCGTATCTTGCGCTACGAGATTTAGCAAAACTACCGTGTGTGTTTGTTTGTACCGATGAATCCGCCCCATCCGCTGTTCAAGCCGAGCGGGATTCCACGGAATATCGTAGTTCACCATGAGCCAACAGAATTGGAGGTTGATGCCTTCCCCTGCTGCATCGGTTGCGACAAGATATTGCGCGCCGTTGAGGTCCCGAAAAAGTTCAACTTCTTTTTCACGTTCACTATACTTCATACCGCCGTGGATCTGGGCAACTTTTCCAGTAAAGCCTAATGCTTCTAAGCGTTCAATGATAAAATTCATCGTGTCGCGATGTTCCGTAAAAATAAGAACTTTCTCGTCTGGATATTCCGTTAATGCCTCCCATAAATTTTCAAACTTGCTTTCAGATTTCAGGTTGTAAACGCTCCTTGCCAATTCAACAAGGTTTTCAACGTGGGCAATTTCAATTGCAAGCTCAACGGTCGAACGCGCAGCAGTTGCACGTTCAAGATCTTCGTCAACTTGTTCCGCCTCTTCCTTTCCACCAATACTTTCCTCCTCATCCCCCGTTTTTTCATCTCTGATGTCAATATCTGAAAGTTTCGCTTGTACTTTTTCCAGTTCCTCTGTTGACAACCTGCCATCTTTGAGGTTACGAAGCGTGATTTGGAGTTTTTCTGCTCGCCTGATAAGACTCTGCAGCAACGCAAATGTTGAGCTGGCAAGCCGTCTTTGTAGAATCATCATCGCCATTTTTGCTGCGCTTCGGTTGTATTGACCCGCGAGGTCGAAATACTTCTCACAATACGCTGTGACAGCATCGTACAAAGATTGCTCACTTGCCTCTCCTTGTTTGAGTGGATAGGCGATGGTCTGACTTCGCCGTGGCGGATAGATGGGTTTTCCATCAAAGGTAACCATCTCCTCTTTCATACGCCGGAGCAGATGTTTAGACTTCTCTTTGTCAGGTAAACGCTCAAATGCCTTTTGTGCGGCGAGGTGCTCAGGTAAAAGCAGTCGCCATAAAAAATAGTAAGCGTCATCTTTGCCCATGTGTGGTGTTGCCGTGAGCAACAACAGATTTTTTTGTTGATCAGCGATCCGTTCAGCAAGCTCATATCGCTTTGATTTGTCTATCGTTCCATCCGATTCATATCGTGCCGACAACTTATGTGCTTCGTCAAAAACGACCAGATCATAAAGTTGTGCTTCAAACAGATAGTCCTGCATCCGCCCTTGCCGTAAGGTGTCAAGGCTAATAATGGCTAAGCGGTTTTTGGGATCAGCAAACGGATTGGTATTTGCTGCGTCAGCACTCGACAAAATGCGGAATTGGAGTCGAAAACAGACCCGTAATTCGCGTTCCCAGTTGCCAATCAGTCCTGCTGGTGGAACAATCAGTATGCGTTTTACTTGCTGCCGGAGTAACAATTCTTGGATATAAAGTCCTGTCATAATTGTTTTTCCGGCACCCGCATCATCAGCCAATAGGAATCGCAAAGGGTAATGTTTCAATAGATGTTCATAAACGGCAATGAATTGATGTGGTAGTGGATCAATTAACGACGTTTCTGTGGCAAAGATCGGGTTAAACAGGTAGGCGTGTTGAAGTCGATGTGCTTCAGCGACCAATCTTACTAAATTGGCATCTGCGCGAAAAGCATCCGATGCAAACTTAAAGCGGGACTGCAGTTGTTCAATAGAGCAGGTAAGCGGTTGATCGTCATTTTCAAAAAGGAGTTGGACAAACGTATCATGCGGCTGAACCTGACGAATTACCTTTTCCTTCCCTTGATGCGTGTCAATTAACGACATACCGGGCTGAAGATCGCCAATATGAATTGTGTCTGTTTGCTGCACTACGGAGTCCATTTCTACCATCTAAAAATGCCTTGTGTTCAGATTAGAAAATCAATAGCGGCATATAGTCTACTGTGTTTCACGGTTTTGTCAAGCGTTCTGTTTCTGCTTCAATGTTTGTGATATTCCAAAATGCTAAAGTCGCGACCAGGAGATCGCTCCTACAGAAAAATTCAAACATCCCTTATAAGCTAATCACGTTATCGAAAATAGAGGCATGAAGTTTTTCTTCTCTCGGCATGAATGTCGTGATACTACGTCAATCTTACACTCTAATCTATCTTCTAAAAATCGTTGAAGATTGACATGATCCATCAGATCGGCACCGTCATCGAAATCTACCAGGAGATCCAGATCGCTGTCTGCGTGGAAATCACTCCGAACATACGAACCGAAAATACCCTTAATCTCGGCTTTGTATTTTTGGCGGATTACGTCCGTGATACTCACAACGGCTAAAGCCGTGTGCTTCTTTGCTTCCTCGTGGGAGGCT
>VXZK01000368.1 GCA_009845545.1 Candidatus Poribacteria bacterium | reverse complement strand
ATCCAACGGTTTCATTTACCTTAAAAAAAATTACAAACGCAAAGTTTTATAAGGGGTCATTAGCATCGTGAAAGCATTTGTCACCAAACTACTACCAGACAAACGACGCGAAAAAACCGTTGTCACCGACTGGAAAGAACCTGCCCCACCTGTCCGGAACGATGTGCTTTGCCAAGCCGTCTTTACGGGACTTACCAACGGCACGGAACGGAATCAGATTATCGGTGGAAACTATTCAGCACCCGATGAGCGGCTCCCAGCAGGTGGCGGGTACCAGAACGTCGGTAGAGTCATTGAGACAGGGCCGGACGTGACGCAGCTCCAAGTCGGCGATCTCATCTATGCCAGCGTAGACCATGTTGAACGGTTCACCATTCCAGAGGATGGCTTGTTGTTGAAATTGCCAGAAGATGTTGATCCGGCGGATGCTGCCCTTTTCGGAATTTCCGGTGTCGCTATGCACTGCTGCCGTCGCGTTGATCCGCGTATCGGCGAAAAGATTCTTATCGTCGGGCAAGGATGCATCGGTATGTTTGCAGCACAGATCGCCTACGCTATGGGGGCACGCGTCACTGTGTGCGATGTTGAGGAATCGCGACTGGAACAGATTCGCCAATTGGGTGTTGCGGAACAAGTTTTTAATACAAGTGGTGATGGTTGGAATGCACAGATTCAAGACGGTGCATTTGACGCTGTCATGGACTTCGCCGGTGTGCCAGATATGGTCACGCCGATGATTCATGCCTGCAAAACCCGTGGGCGACTCCTTTTAGTCGCTGGGCGGTTTGATGTCAATTATACCTTTAACATCGGACAATTTAAGGAAATTAGCATCCTCCAGTGCAGTCACTTCACTCGTGATGATTTGGAAAACCTCTGCCGATTTTTGCAACAAGGTTCTATTAAGATTGCCCCGTTAATTCGACACCGCGTGCCTGTTGACGAAGCACCACAGATATACAGATGGCTCCGCGATGAACCGATGCGTCTGCTCGGAACCGTATTTGAATGGGAGTAAGTGCTAATTGTGCGCGCCTATTCACGCGGACAGGCGCGCAATTAGCAAGGTTCTTTAACCTCTTAAGTCGAGGGTTTTCGCTTTAATAATGATTTCGCCCCATTTCCAAAACGCGAGTCCGTGACGGCCTAAGTTCTAAATCCTAAAATGGTATATATCATCACTTATCCGAAAACCCTCGGCAGGTGAGCGGTTTTATAGTATTAGTGGAGATCTAAATCTGCGTGCCTATGGCTTCACTGCTGGCTTGACTTCCCAAATCCAGTGGCATTTCGAGCGTCGATACCAACAGATTCTAACGCTCACGTATGACTTCAGTTCCGCCTTAAGCCTCGGCAGTCGGTTAATCTGGCAAGTAGAAGGTGTTAATATCTACTTCGCATTGCGCCGATCTGGATATGCTGGCACGGATTTCTTCATCATTCTCGGTGATCCAAATGCTTTGGAATTCAAACAGCGTTTGGTGGCAAAGGTGATTCGGGCATTTTAAATGCTTTCTGGCGTTACACAACATGCTTTCTGGCGTTACACAACTCACTTTCTTAGAATCACGTTTTATAAACACCGCGCTGCTTGACAAGGGGCGCGGTGATTTCTTTATTCGCGTAAGTCCTAATAATAGCGAAAGATAACGTTTCGAGCGGACAAGATTATTGAAGGTGTCGAAAATGGAACAGAATTTAGGAAGTGCTAAGATTGCAGTCCGCTTGTTGGGTGCTCTCAAACCGTATTGGGGGTTAGCCTTGTTGTGCCTGATCGTCTATGCAGGGTCCCGGGGGCTCTTCCTGTTCACCCCGTGGGTGGAAGGACAATTTCTGGATCGCGTCTTTGGGGAAAAAGATGCTGACTATCTATTTGTCCTTGTGGGCGTGTGGTTCGGGATTGCCCTTACGACTTATCTCACAAGTCTTGGAACGGGATATTTTGTGTCCAAGATTACAGGTCAAACCCGCCGGGATATGCAACTAAATGTCTACCAACATTTGCGCTTTCTGCCGTGCCGTTTCTACGATAACCACACAACGGGACAGATCATGGCTTACGTCAATACGGATACAGCATCCGCCGCGGAAGGAATTTTGGCGAGCGGATGGATTGTCGCTGGCGGGGTTGAATTTGTCATCACCCTGGCGGTCGTGTTCTGGGTGAATCCCTGGTTGGGGCTTTTTAGTATTCCGTTTACGCTCGCTGTGGTGTATCTTCCAATTCTTTTCCGAAGACCTGTGCAAAACGCTTCAAAGCAGGTCTTACAGGAAAGAGAAAGTATTTCCTCCCGGCTTCAAGAGGGGATTGCGGGCTCGCGAGAGATTAAATCCCTCGGACATGAAATGCGAGACATGGGGTTCATCGGCGGTTCCCTAAACACCCTTGTCCGGGCAGAAGTCCGTCAAGCAGTCATCGGAGGACTGACAGCACTCGGTCCGCTGGTCTCTTGGTTGGGCAATCCGCTTTTCTTTCTCATCGGCGGGAAAATGGTGATCGATGGAGACATCAGTGTCGGTTTTTTTTGGATGGCAACCCGTTATTTGAATCTGCTCACCTTTCCACTCTATCGATGCCAAAATGAGTATCAAAAACTCCTGCAAGCCGGGGAAGGGGCAAAACGGGTGTTCGCTTTCCTTGAAGAAAACCCGACTGAAACCCAAGACGGTATCACGGGTATTAACTTGCAGGGGCAGATCAGGTTTGAAACTGTCACTTTCGGTTATAATGAAACGGAGCCTGTCTTAGAGAACGTTACTTTTGAGGTGCAGCCCGGCCAACTTGTTGCACTTGTGGGGCCAAGCGGTGCGGGGAAAAGCACGCTCCTTAACCTGATTCCGCGTTTCTACGGACCCACGCAAGGACATATCTATGTTGATGCGCGCGATATCTCGACACTCAACTTACGTGCCCTGCGTTCCCAGATAGGCACAGTATTTCAAGACCCTTATCTCTTCTCGGGTTCAATTGAGGAAAACATCCGAATGGGGCACGACACCCAGAGCGCGTGAAACAGGAAGATATTATTGCCGCTGCCACAGCCGCAAACGCCCACGGATTTATCACACAACTCAAAGACGGCTACGCCACGGAGATCGGCGAGCGTGGTATCAGACTCTCCGGCGGCGAACGACAACGGATAACTATCGCTCGTGTGCTCATTCGGAATCCGAAACTTCTCCTTTTAGATGAAGCCACTTCCGCGCTGGACTCGGAGACGGAACGGGTCGTTACGGAAGCCTTAGAGCGGTTGATGAAGGGAAGGACTTCCTTTGTGATCGCACACCGATTGTCTACCGTGCTAAATGCCGATGTGATTCTTGCGATGGAAAACGGTAAAATTGTAGAAATAGGGACTCATCAGGAGTTGCTAGCTCAGGGTGGGCTTTATGCTCGGTTGTATCACTTACAATTTGCAGCATCCAACGATTCAAAACGGCAATGACCTGTTTATCGTTGATAGGTATAAATAAACTATATGGAGAACTTTAATGACCCCTGAAGTCGCATTACAAAAACGCCAGCAAATGATTCGCGATGGTTTCTGTGTCATCAACAATATTCTCACAAATGCATTCCTGCAGGAACTTCAAGACGAATCAGAACGATTTCTCGCTAACCATGTGCAACCAAACCACACCAGATATCACGGGCATCATATACTTGTTGCGGGCAAAGACAATACGCTCGTTCAGAAACTGTTAGAATGGCCCGCTGCTCTCAATGCATTAGAAGAAATGGGGTTCGGCGATTTCCCAGTCGCCAAAGGCATCACTATTCTGACGAAAGATCCAGGAGCGCCGCCACTCTATTGGCATCAAGATTGGTATTATTGGAACGATCCAATTAGTTGCGCGCCTTGGCCGCAAGATATCTTTATGAAGTATTATCTTACTGATACAACACCAGAAAACGGCTGTTTAAAGGTTATTCCGAGAACACATCGCAAGCGCATTGATTTGCATGACAAACTTCTCCATGCAAGCAAACTCGGTAATGTCCTAAAACCGGGATCAGAATCTAAGGAAAAATATTCTGTGATGTTCGGTGACCATCCGGATCAGGTGGATGTTTGTGTGGAAGCAGGTTCGTTAGTGATGCGAGATGCACGCCTTTTGCATTCGGCGCGCAAAAATCATACGGACAGGCGACGCACAATGCTTCTCGTATGGATTCGCCGTCCAAGCACTATTCCAGACTATTGGAATGACGAAATCCCAGAACCCGTTTTGAATCGAGATGAAAACAAGGACTACCCCAGTACAACGATTCCTAATGAATTTTTAACTTAAATGATGTTCCTAACCCTGATACGCCAAGAGCTCTTGATTCATCTGATGAGTGCGCGTTTTTTTGCTGCGGTCATCATTACACTTTTACTTGTCGTTGCCAATACGTTTGTCTTGATTGGTGCGCATGAAGAGCGTCTCGCCGACTATAGTCAGAGAGACGCGGTGAATCAAGAGGGCATCGCCACGACACCTACCTATTCGGTCTTAAAGTTGAAGGTTCAGCGTCCTCCCAATCCCCTGAGTCTCTTTAGTGCCGGCTTAGAAACGCGTTTTGGTAATGATATTAACATAGCGTTTGACAGTGTGCCAGCCCTCTCAAATCCGATAGTTGATGTTAGAGCAGCGGAAGAACAGTGGGCGTTTGGCAGCGTCCCGTCCCTCTCAAGCCCCGGGGCACCGCTCGGTTTAAATAACCTATATCTGCATCTCTTTTCACAGATAGATCTTGTGTTTATCTTCCAAGTTGTGTTGAGTCTACTCTCCCTACTTTTCGCTTATGATGCCATTGCAGGAGATTGGGAAACAGGCACTTTGCGTTTGGTGCTCTCACACCCCGTCGGGCGAGGGAAGGTCTTGCTTGCCAAATATCTCGCGGCGATGGTTTGTCTGCTGCTCCCGGTGTTGATGAGCCTACTGTTTGCATTGATTCAGTGTTCCTTCGCGCGTTCCCTGCAATTCGGCACAGATGACTTTCTGAGAATTGGCGGCATTGTTTTGACAACAATCGTCTATCTGTCGGTTTTCTACCTGATCGGTTTGCTCATTTCCACGACAACCCGCCGTGCTGCCACGTCTCTGATGCTCTGCATGTTCGTATATGTAGTTTTGGTACTCGTCTATCCAAACTGGAGCCGGTTTGCCCTGAATCCAGTGGGTGACATGCGCGGAGAAAAAAGGTCTGCCGATCAGCAGATAACGCAGATTCGGGAAGCGGCAGATCGAGAACGGGATCGGTTCTTGGCGCGTAGTCCGCTTAAGGGAGACCCCCCGGTTTTTAGAGAGACCGAAGGGATTTCCAACCTCTTTAGTGGAGCCGGATATTTCCTCCTCGGGGATTTCCCCCGGGTTAACCTCGAATTGAAAAATGCGGTAGACCCCTTGGCAATACATTTCCGCCGTTATTATGCATTCGCCGCGCCGCTGCAAATCCAGAATGCCGAAAAGGTTGGCTTCGTCGGTCAGCAACTGGTTGAGCAGACATCTGTCCGACAAGCACGGTGGGATGAACGTCTTATGAAACTCAGCCCAGCGAGTCTCTACACGTTTGCCACCGCCGCGTGGGCAGGCACCGATTTAGACGGCATGACCGATTACATCCAAACCGCGCAGGCATACCGACGTACGCTTATTAACACCTTTCATGACAGAGATGCCTTCGCGAGTCTGCAGTGGTTTGCCCCGAATCAACAAAGTCCCATAGACTGGTCGATTTTGCCCAGCTTTCGCTTTGAGCGTGCAGATGTCGGCATTAACGCACAACGTGCCTTGCCTGCAGTGCTGCTATTGTTAGGCACCAATCTCGTTCTATTCATGGCAACATTTTTGATTTTTATGAAAATCGAAGTGTAGAATAGTTATCAGTTTCTCTAAAAACTGATAAGGATGCCCAACGAATGTAAGTCCACCAAACGGGTGGACTGGATATACGGGGAGAATCGTTTTCCACGGGAGCCCTGAACGAACCGCAAGGAAAATTTGTGTCGGATTCAATCGATAGGACCAAAACCTGTAAGCCCAACCAACGGGCCGGGCTGGATATACGGAGAGAACCGTCATTTCCACAGCCGCTCTAATCGAACCGCAAGGAACATTAAAAGAATGATTTGGCATATTGTTACACGCGAACTTTTCGACCATCTCACGAGCCTGCGCTTTGCCTTAACCACGCTCATCCTCGTGGCATTAATGGTAACCAATGCGATTGTGCATCTTCAGACACATCCGGAACGGGTTCGGAAGTATTCCGAGAAGGTGAACGCGTCTCAGATTGAGTTGAAATCCCGAACGCAGTTGTATGCGCTGCTGCAAAAGGGGCCCGGTAAACTTTACAAACGCCCCTCACCCCTCACCTTCATTGCTGACGGAGGGGACGCACTTCTACCAGACGAAAGCGTCGGTGGTGGTTTCTGGAGACTCTACGGACTTACCTATATTTGGTCGATGGGCGTGCCACGTCTGAATATAGGGGCGATTAGTCATCTGCGTCCCACGGCTACAGCGATCGATTGGGTCTTTATCATCACTTATCTGCTCTCTTTCATTCCGCTTCTCTTTACCTTTGATGCTCTTTCAGGAGAACGGGAACGCGGAACACTGCGGCTGTGTCTTGCCAATTCGATTTCCCGCTCTGTCCTGTTGGTAGGTAAATTCCTTGGCTCCCTCATCACAGTTCTCATCGCCTTCTATTTCGCCGTGTTGTTCAATCTCACTATCATTTCTGCCGATAGTTCGACGCAGCTCAGTGGGGCGGACTGGGGACGCATGGGGTTTATCGTTCTGATTGCTTCTTGTTACGCTGGCATCTTCATTGCGGTTGGACTTATCATCTCCGCGGTGACCCGAGAAAGCCGATTAAGTCTCGTTGTCCTATTGTTAATCTGGGTGACCGTCGTAGTGTTTATGCCGTCAACCCTCGGGACGCTTTCAACAAAATGGATGCCCCCGGTTCAAACGCATCACCAATTTCAGGAGACAACGGCGGCTGCTACTGACCAAATTCATAGCAATTTCTTGAATAAACG
This sequence comes from Candidatus Poribacteria bacterium, assembly GCA_009845545.1. Lineage (GTDB taxonomy): Bacteria > Poribacteria > WGA-4E > WGA-4E > WGA-3G > WGA-3G. The sequence goes on along the minus strand of VXZK01000368.1, from coordinate 8,090 downwards.
ACAGGCTTTAATCGAACGCCGTCAATCGGCAGAAACCTTGCAGGAAGAAGCTGCAAAGATAGACACTTCGGAATTGGAGATCCAACAGGAACTCGTCAGCAAGGATATGGAGATTCGCGAACGGCTTAGCCGCCAGTATCTCGCTGCACAAAGTGCGCAAGTGCTGCGCGCGAGACAGATAACCCGGTGCTCCCCTGCGGCGATGGTCCAGTACGCACTTGAATCCATGGCAGGTACAGGTTTTAATCGCCATTTGCAATTCTTGGAACATTGCCATCTTCATATCCGTCAGTTCCGAGACTTTATCGTTGAAATGGATAGAGCAGATCCAGAAAGCCTTCACTTCATCGGTATCTCAAAAGGTATGTCGAAAAAACCTGTCTCACCCGAGGCTATTCCGGTATTTGAGGATCAATTGACTTTTCAAGATACGCTCAACCCCGCCTTGGTGGATATGCTGTTGCTTATTTTACTGCTCGGTGTGTCTCTTTCAGGGGCATTTCTTGTCTTTCTACGTTCAGAGATATAAGTCGTTGCGAGAGGTTCAGCGAAAGATTATCACAACTGACAGCAAGTTATTCCACGGAATTATCTGCATATTCCGGTAATTTACCATGAATCAATTCTCAACAAATTGTATTTTTTTAAACCGTCCCGCGAAGAATCCCGCTCATTAAGTTAAAATCAAATTGAGGACTGTCTATGCGATCGGATCTATCAATGCACACTGATTTGAAAGATGAAGAGCTCATCCAACTTGTACAAGCCGGTGATGAATCCGCGTTTACAGCGTTGATGTCGCGTTACAGTCCTCGCGTCTGGAAAGTGGTTGTCGCAAATTCGAGACAACGTCGGGACGCTGAAGAGATACTCATGGACATCTGGCGTGCTGTCTGGGAAAACATCAGCGGACTACGCGATGTCGGAAGTTTTGGGGCATGGCTGCAGCGCATCGCTTACAACGCTTGCACCAGATACTATGCATCTGTCCAGCATTCAAGGAGTGAAATTCCACAGAGTTACGCGGACCTCACCGATCACATTGATCAGGACGCGGGCGCACGTTTTCAGGAAACAGAACTGTGTAACGATCTAAGAGAAGCAGTGTTTCACCTTCCAGATAAAGTGCGTAACGTTGCGATTCTATACTACTTGGAATTGTGGAGTATCAAGGAAATCCACGGCGAACTGGGATTAGCGGTAGGCACTATCAAGACTCAATTAAGACAGACACGTGAACTCCTACGCAAGGAATTCGGTGTCGAACTCATAAGAGAGGGAATTATGTCAGCTAAACGAGAAGGCTCCAAACACCCCGGAACCAGAATCAAGGTTATTGGTGTCGGTGGCGCGGGCGGCAACGCTGTCGAACGAATGATAGAGACCGGTTTGACAGACATTGAATTTTACGTTGTGAATGTAGATCAGCAAGCACTTGAGAGGTGCAAAGATGCAATACCGGTACGGATCGGCGTTAACACGACACCAGGGTATTGCGGGGCAAATCCAGAGGTAGGCAAAAAGGCAGCTGAGGCAGAAAAAGAAAAACTCGCTGCCATCGTTGCAGATGCGGACCTTGTCTTTATCATTGCTGGAATGGGTGGCGGAACGGGAACAGGTGCTTCGCCTCTGATTGCTTCTCTCGCTCGAGAGCAAGGGGCTTTAACGGTAGGCGTTGTGACGCGTCCGTTCAATTTTGAAGGTCAACGTCGCATGGAAAAAGCAGAACAAGGATTACAAGAGCTTCAAGGAAATGCTGATTCCGTTGTTGTGGTACCGAATCAACGGCTGCTTGACCGGATGGATCGGTCATTGAAAATACGTGAAGCGTTCAGTCTCAGCGATGAGATGCTGCTCCGAGGTGTCGAAAGTATCACAGAATTTCATACCAGTACCATGCGTAGTGCCACTTAGTTTTTGATGAAGCGACTCTCTCCTTTGTGCTTCCTCAACTTTAAATTTTTAGGGTTCATTAACTGTAAGGGCGAGTGCACCTCGCTCCTACAGACCAAACTATGAACCGGGGCTACCCGCAATTTGAAACTTGATAAAGCACTCGCTTTGTCTTCGCCTATTGACTCTCCACCACTTTGGATGCTAATAAGATTCGTCTTCAGTAATAGAAGGCGCGTTGATGCTTGCACTCACATAAAACTTATTCAACGCCGTGGCGTATAGCGCGGAGTAAACTAAAGACACCTGATTCTGACGATCCGCCGCCAAAAACTTTACACACCTCTCACCAAAATTAAATTTGACAGCCAAGGATTGCCGTGCTATACTGTACAATGAAGTCAGTCTCAGAACAGGATAGTGTAGAATTGGTCATCTGATGATGTTTGTATGGACAAATTACGTGAAATACAAAGCAAGGTTGCGCGGGTTTGACCTTGTTAAAATTGAGGTTATCGTTAGATATTCAACAGAACGCTACTTAGATACTGAAACAGGACGGCGGGTTGCTATAGGACATCACGACAATCAGCTCGTTGTGATTCCTTATGAGGTATATCAAGATTCTATCACTTCAATAACGATTCACACCACAACTCGTCAACAAATTCGATTCCGAGTTAGGACAGGGAGGTACACCCTTGAATAAAACAAAGATGATCTACTTTGAGAAAGAGGATATATTGCATCTGTCGATTTCCGAGGAGCCAGAAAGTGGCAGTCTTGAGCTCAGCCCCAATATTACCGCCGAGTTGAACGGCGACGGTGAACTCATCGGTATTGAAATTCTAAATGCCAGCACCTTCATCCGGGATTCTATTTTAGAATCCGCCCACGCAAAAATGCTATCACTTACCACAGTCCAGTCTAACTAATTGTCCACGGCGTTGTATGCTAATATTCAGGAGAATTTTTATGCGAAATCTGTGGGGACCATACAAACTTCTGTTGGCTCTACTCGTATACATTTCCTTTTGTTCAGCAACATCAGAAACTAAAGCCGAAAAGGATATAGAGATGGAAAAAAATCGAATCCAAATATACTCAGAAAACCCGCGTTACTGGCAATATAAAGGTAAGCCGGTTCTGCTCATCGGTGGTTCCGTTGAAGATAATCTTTTTCAGATTCCGAACCTTAAAGCACATCTTGAACTGTTGAAGTCCGTCGGTGGCAATTATGTCCGGTCTACCATGAGTTGGGTGGATGAAGGCGATGTACCGCCCTTCAAAAAAGTCGGTGATCTATATGACTTAAACCAGTGGAACGACGAATTTTGGAACCGTTTTCGGAACTTCATCACGTGGACGCACGAAATGGATATTATCGTCCAGATTGAGGTGTGGGCAACTTTCAACTATTACCGCGAGCCTTGGGCTGCCAATCCCTTCAATCCGAAAAATAACAGCAATTATACGGCAGAAGAGACAGGGTTACCCACTGTTGTCAAGAGCCATCCTGTTGCAACGGGGAACAACTTTTTCTGGTCTGTACCGAAAGAACGGAACCAAGAAATTGTTTTGAAATATCAGGAGAAATTTGTGGATAAACTGCTCTCCGAGACCCTTCCGTATGGGCATATACTCTATTGCATGGACAACGAAACTGCTGTCACCGCTGCTTGGGGTGAATACTGGGCAACGTATATCCAGAAGCAGGCAGCAGCCGCGGGACGCGTCGTTGAAACCACCGAGATGTGGGACCCATGGGATCTATCTGATAAGAAGCATAAAGCGACGTTTGACCATCCTGAAACTTACTCGTTTTGTGATATATCGCAGAATAACCATCAGAAGCGGCAACGGCATTGGGATAACGCCCAGAAAATTCGGGCAAAACTTTCGCCGATCCGTCCCATTAATAATATTAAGATTTACGGTGCTGATGGCGGACGATTTGGCAGTACCCAAGATGGATTGGAGCGGTTTTGGCGAAACATCTTCGGTGGATTTGCCTCGGCACGGTTTCACCGTCCGGATAGTGGCGTTGGTTTGAACAAAACGGCGCAAGCGCACCTCAAGAGTATGCGAACGATCACAGATGAAATGGACATCTTCACGTGCGAACCGCGCAACGAGCTGCTTTCTAATAGAGCAGATAACGGCGCGTATACCATTGCAAATCCGGGACAGGAATACGCTGTCTATTTTCCGAATGGCGGCTCGGTCGATATCAACGTGAGTGCTATGACGGATGCTGAAATGCTAACAGTAAGATGGCTAAATATCGCTAAAAGTGAGTGGGCACAGGAAGAAGAAATTCCGTTCAGCGAGAGCATAACACTGACTGCTCCGACTGAAACGCATTGGGCAGTTTTGATTCAAGGAAAATAAGGAAATTATAAGGCGAAGCCGTCAACTTCTGGTTCAGAAAATATTCCATTTTTTTTGCATTCTCCACAATCTTGTGATATAATATATACCGTTGCTAACGAGGCAATTTGTTTCTAATACCGTTTTCATTTTATCGGAGCAACCGTCATGTTTAAACGTCGGCTTGACCAATTCAAACATGAAAATGTGGGAATGTTTGACCTCGCTTCTATCGGGTTAACACTTGCGCTTGCGATCTGTATCGGGTATTTCGGGGGTAAGTGGATCGGTGGAAAATTGGGCAACGCAGCGGTTGGATCCTTGATCGGTTTCGGTATAGGGGTCGCCGCTGGATTCATGGAGATGTTCCGTTCAATCGCACGCTGGAATCGACGGCTTGCGCGCTTAGCAAAAAAACGACACGACACTTCAGGCCAATCACAAGACACCGAAGAAGCGTAGCAAAGGAGCTGCTGAGATGGATCCCGTGAAATTAGAATTTGGCGACCGATCCATCCGTCATATCTACATCTTGACGATTTGCCTCACCGTCGCTATTGGGGCAGTGTTGTTAGTCTTCAAACGTCTTGCGCTCCCAAGTTTTTTGATTGGCAGTGCTATCAGTTTGAGTCTGTTCTGGTCGCTTGAATTCGTCGTTCGGCGCCTTATGCGTCCAGGGAAAACGAAGCGTACGAAGTATTTACTCGGCTTTATCACACTCGGTAAGTACACAGTGCTCGGCGGATTGCTCTACCTGTTGTTTAAAATGGAGTGGATGAACGTTTACGCACTCGCTGGCGGGATCGCCTTAGTACAGGGTGCTATTATTATCAAGGCGATTAGCCTAATGGTCCTCATCCTTTCCAATAAGGATTCCGAGCAGTCGTGAGGTGAAGTTTTCAAATTGACTCTTAACAGGAAAGCACTCAAAAAAACACCGCTACCTTACTATACTATAAGAGACATCGTAATAAAATATGAAAAAGCTATCGTTTATCTGCTTGGTTGTGGGACTCAGTTTGGCAATAGTCATCGGGAGTTTCGCAGCCGAGAATGGTCACCGTAGTTTGCTCTCTCCGATTTCACAGCTTTTACCGGATGAAATAATCCCGGAACCGACTCGGTGGCATCAGCCCGATCTCATTCCCAACACATACTTTGCTGTTCTTGTCTTAGCACTGCTTTTTATCTTCGCCACCCGGAAGTTGAAACGGATACCTGAAGGGAAAGGACAAACCCTGTTAGAGGTGTTTGTCGGCGGTATTATGGACTTCTTCGGGCGGATTTTAGGTGATCACGGTAAAAAGTATGTTCCATTCGTCGGCTCCTTCTTTATCTTTATTGTCGCCCTGAACTATCTCGGCATCATTCCAGGGCTTCAACCCCCAACAGCAGATTTGAACACAACGCTTGCCCTCGGTATAACGGCTGTATTAGGCGTTCAAATTATTGCTATTAAAGAGAACGGGATAGGAGGCTACCTGAAACATTTAGCTGGTGACCCACTGTGGTTGGGATTCTTAATGTTCCCACTTGAAGTTGTTGCTCAGTTATCGCGGGCAGGTTCACTGGCTGTCCGGCTTTTCGGAAACATTTTTGGTGAGAAAGCGGTAGTTATTGAACTCACAAAACTCGGACTTATCGTGCTGATCGCAGATGCCATACCGATTATTCCGGTGCAAGTGCCGATGCTGTTCTTCGGGCTGTTTGTTGGCTTCCTGCAGGCATTCGTTTTTACTATTTTAACAACTATCTATATCGTGTTGTTTATAGAACACCATGACGACGCGCATGAAGCGCATCACTAATTTTCTGGGGCTTGTAGGGGCGGGGTAACCCCGCCCCTACAAATCCGTATCCGTCCAAGGAGGACATTTCATGATTTATTTAGCAGTGTTGGCGTTCGGTGTAACTTTGGGATTGCCGATCGCTGTCATTTTCGCCTCAAGAGCACAAGCCAATGCCGCAAGTACCGCTCTTGAAGGGATCGCACGTCAACCCGATGCCGCACCGCAGATTCAAACTGCAATGATTATCGGTTTGGCACTCATTGAGTCGCTCGTTATCTATTCGCTTTTAATGTTCTTTCTCTTATATAATAAACTCCCAGAGGGCGAAATCCTCAAAGAGATGATTGATGCAGATGCGAAACGAGTGGCGACAGATGTCAGAAGCGGAAATTAAATAACGCCTGACTGAAGACGTATGGCACGGTTTGCGAGCCGAAACGGTCATCCAAACGACACGCACGAACTGATACGTCTTCAGTTTCAAAAATAGAGTACAGCAGACTTATGCAAAACACCAAGCATAGGGCAACACATTACGTCCTATATACAGCGATTTTAATGGGCATCTGTCTCAACAGCGCGTTCGCTGCTGAGGCACCCGCCGGTGGCGGACTCCTAAGCCAGCTCGGAATTGATCCGAAGACGATCCTCATCCAAGCGATCGGCTTTCTGATTGTGCTTGCCGTACTTTGGAAGTTTGTCTTTGGCAAAGTCGGTGGACTTTTAGAGGACCGCAGAAATGAGATCACCACGCAGATAGAGCAGCTGCGGACGGATCGCGAGGAGTTAGACCGCCTCACCGCAGAGACGCGTCAACGCCTTGCCGATATCGAAACCGAGGCACAGACCAAAATCCAAACTGCGATTGAACAGGGGAATGCCGAACGTCAGGATATTCTCACACAGGCGCGACAAGAAGCAGAGGATGAAGTCGCAAGAGCCAGAGCAGAAATTCAGCGTGAGAAAGATGAAGCGATCTCCGAACTACGCGGTGTTGTCGCTGAGCTCGCTATTGATGCTGCTAGTAAAATTATAAGCGAAGAACTCAACGCAGAGAGACATCAGCATATTATTGACGCATCTATTAGCAGATTGCCAGCGGACTCGCGTTAGGCAGAAGGCGTACCATCACGATGATTATGAACGTGTGACTCCTGAGATGCTGGATAGCGATATAGACTCTTAAGAATCGGATACATCTTCAGTTGCATCGGAATTTACCAAACACCATCGTGAAACGAAGTGGAACGATGCCCAGGGCTCATAATTAGAAAAAGGTGAAAACGAACTATGAGAGACATTCGGGTTGCAAAACCTTATGCGCGTGCCCTATATGATGCAGCGTTGGAACAAAATGCGCTGGTGTCTATTATCGCGGATATAGATAAGCTGCGAGAATTAATTGAACAATCCGAGGAATTCACGCAATTAATCCATAGTCCTGTGCTATCTCCACAATTTAAGAGCGAGACGTTTCAGCAGATTTTCGCCGACGCACTGCAGCCGCTGATGGTTAATTTTTTCAAACTACTCGCATTAAAACAGCGCGAGCGTTCCCTCATCGCAATTATGGATGTCTTTTCAGAGATTGTTGACGAAGCCGCAGGAAGACTCGTCGCAAAAGTGACGACCGCTGTGCCTATAACGTCAGCGCAAGAGGAACGGTTCACAGCGCAATTAAGCGCGTATTCGGGCAAACAGGTGCGGTTGGAAACCATAACCGATGCACAGATCCAAGGTGGGTTCATCGTGCAATTAGATGACACCGTTTTTGATGCAAGCGTCGCATCACAACTCCAACGCCTGAAGCAACAACTCGCAAAAGGGTAATCGTTATTGGTTGTCAGTTGTCAGTTATCAGTTAAGAGGCGGGTTGGTAATAGTTTACACCTATTTGGTGTCCGCCGAAAGGGATAGATGATTACAACAAATCTCTGACTTAACCGAAAACCGATAACCGAAGACTGATAACCATTCCTCACAGAGGACTGAAAATATGGCAAGAGAAGTCCGACCGGACGAAATATCAAATATCCT
>VXZK01000060.1 GCA_009845545.1 Candidatus Poribacteria bacterium | reverse complement strand
ACCCTAAAGAACCTTGATAATTAGTGATTTAGGACAACTTTTGAGAAATATCAGTTATACATTTTTTTTATTTTTTGTCAAGTTTTAAACTTTTTGCAAGTCCAAAACGACTAATTCCGTTTTTTTATATAGCCCATCAGTGGCTCTATGGGAACATGTACCGACTCGGCTTGTTCAGGGGGTGCCTCTCGGACACAGCGGAATCCAATATTTCCGGCACTGTAGTCTGGCGGTGCCTGTAAACGATTGGCGCATCGGAAATAGCGTTCTGCTGTGCCATCACGCACTTCTAACCACGAACCGCCACGTAAGGCTTTCTGTTTTTCATCGGTTACCTGTTTAGATGTCTTACGTTTTGGGTCGGGATAAGGTTGATACCAATCGGCAGTCCATTCCCACACATTTCCTGCAGCTTCGCCGACACCGTAAGGACTCGCTGTGGCGGGACGGGTGCCGATTGGTGTGAGATGTGCTGTCAGAATTTGTAAGGTCTCTGACGGCGTTTCTGTAGCATCTGATGCATCAGGAACGAAGATATCGCCCCAGGGATAGATACGTCCATCGGGACCGCGGCACGCTTTTTCCCATTCCGCTTCCGTCGGCAGCCGTTTGCCTGCCCATTGTGCATACGCTTTGCTATCGTGCCAACTCACATGGACAACGGGGAGGTTCGCATCTTCTGGCGCGAAGGCACCGTTTTTCCAGTGTACCGGCGGTGAATGGTTCGTCGCCTGTACGAAAGCAGCGTATTCGGCGTTCGTCACGGGATACTGCTCAACGAGAAATGCCTCGAGAAAGCGGACATGCATCGGTGCTTCATCAAGTTTAGCGTATTCCGAGTTGACTAATGCCGTCCCATAAAAGGGTTCAATATCGGTGCCCATGATAAACGCGCCCTGCGGGATAAGCACAGCATTGGTAGGTTTTGGGTCCTGATTCATCAAAAGTTCCAGCCTGATGTAGCATATTTTGTCTCAGCTAAGGTTTTAGCCTGCACATGTTCTGATAGTGACAATTCACTTGAATGAAACGCAATTCCGAGGTTAAGTGTTTCAGATATTGCTTGGATGAGTGCGCTTCGCGGGATCGAACGCCCCTCTGTATTAATAGCGGTCGATTTTTCACGCAGCATCTCTTGGACCTCAGGATGTTTTGAAACACGGTCGAGAATAGAGGACGGCGGCATATCCAAGGAGATGTAGCCTTGAAACATTATCCCGTTTCGATTGCGCCTGACAGAGACACCGGCGAGTTTCTTGTTATCCGACATCACATCGTGTTCGGCGGGGTTTGTCAGGCAGATATTAGCCTCCGCCCGGGAGGTGCTGTTTCTAACCGCACCGGGAGAGTCAGCGCATTCAGCATAGCACTGTGTGGGGATACCGAGTTGTTGAAACGCCTTGCCGAGGGATTGCCCGATGCTGTGATAGGCATCGGAAATATTCATTTCTCCTGTACCTCGTGGGAGAATGAGTGTATAAGTCAATTCCCAGCCATGCACGACGATACCACCGCCGGTCATCCGTTTTACCAGTTCGATGCCATCTGCCCGGCACGCATCCACATCCACTTCTGCGGTGATGTCTTGGAAGTAGCCGAAACTGAATGCGGGTTGCGTCCAACCGTAAAACCGTAGCGTCGGATTCGGTTGTGCTTTCTGTGCGGCGAGGATTGCTTCATCGATTGCCATATTCATCGCCGCACTATTTTTTCCCATGTTCAGGAGTCTACCGATCGTTTTCATTGGTTTTAGGATAATGCCACTCGGCACACCGCTGTCGTATGTGCATCGCAATACCAGAAATATCCGTTCCAGTAGGTCATTCCGTGGGGTTCAGGATGCGGTTCCGGTATCTCAATTTTGTTCAGATGGCTGCCGTCCTCTGGATCAAGATGGAAGATTGCGCGATGGTTCGTTTCGACACACCAGAGGTCATCGCCGACCCATGCGATACCGTGGGGTCGGTCCCCGGGAGCGGGGAGCGTGTGGATCACCGTGAAATCGTCTTCAACGTCTACCTGATAAACGGTGGCGGAAGGTGGTACGGCTATCCAGAGTTTATTGTCGCGCCATTCCAAGCCGTGTGCACCGGTCTGACCTGCGCCGGGTGTCTCAAAAGAGGCGAGCGTCTCACCGCTATCTGGATCTGTTGATAGGATTTCGCAGCTATAGGTAGACGCGAGCCAGAGTGTGTCGCCTGTGTCTGTGATACCGCTGCCTCTGTCGGAATCGGTCGCGAGCGTCTTTTTCACATCGCCGTCGTAGGAGACGAGATGTACCTCGTTGGTCTGCTGGTCGAGGATCCAGAGTCCGTCTTCAGTGGCTTGCATTCCGTTGGGTTGTGGACCTGGGGAGTCAAAAATTTTTTCGATTGTAGGCATGGGAAACCTCCGTATACGATATATTGTATTGAGGTTTTATTGTATGTGGTTTTTAGAAGGGTGTCAAGAATTTTTTACGCTGATTTTGCGTTGTTTCAATCCTGCCCAAAAAGCAATTCTGCTTGATAGGGGAGAAAAATTAATGGTATAATTCTCAGCAGATTCAATGTAATAAAAATAGTGCCATTTTAAAATAAACGATTCTCATTAACGAAAACTGGTTCGTAGTAGCGCAATTCATTGCGCTCTTACATACAAATAC
>VXZK01000115.1 GCA_009845545.1 Candidatus Poribacteria bacterium | reverse complement strand
ACATATTATAGAATGCTACAAACTAAAAAGCAAGTCTTTAAAAGAAATCTTGACAATTAAACCTTCAACGGATACCATAATACGAATTCCATAAAACAGACAAATCAATCATAACCAATAGCGAGCGTGCCTTTGAACAGAGAACAATTCCAGCGGATTGCTAAGATCGGCTTACCAACGCTACTTGCAGTTATCATAACGTACTTCCTCTTAAAAGAGATTGACATTCGACAGATACCGCAAACCCTGAGTCGATTGTCAATAAAGGCACTCTTAATCGGATTTACATGCTACTGTTTGTTAGTTCTGGCGAAAGCCTCACGCTTCCGAGCACTGCTCAATCTTGATAGCAGCCTACATCAGATCTTTCCAATCTTAGCGTTGCACACCTTTTGGGGCAATATCCTCCCGATGCGGACAGGTGATGTCTCTTATGTCTACCTGATGCAACGCCGGCAAAAAGTAGACGCGACACAAGGTGTCGCTTCGCTGCTGGTCGCAAGTCTGATAGATCTGATATTGTTAATAGGTTTGGTAATTGCTACCGGCGGGCTCCTGCATGCTGAACTTCGGAATACCTTCACTGGCACTGTTTTGTATCTCGCGCCCCTTCTCATAGGAAGCGGTTTAGTTTTGGTCGTCGTTTTCGTCTCTGTCGCGCCAAACATCTGTATGAAATTCGCTGACCGATGTGCGAGTGCGCTATTACGTCTCGAAAATAGAGCTGTTTCGTGGCTTACCAATAAGGGATTGCAGGTACTACAGGAACTCACAGCGTTCCGATCGAATCGACGGTTTTTGGAGGTATGGGTATATTCTCTGATGTGCCTTGTGATCCGATTCGGATTTCAGTGCTACCTCGTCGTTGAAATGGGGGTTGAGGTGCCGATAACACAGGTATCGTTCGCCCTCGCCTTTACCAATGTCTTTAACCTGTTGCCTGTCCAAACGATCGGCAACTTCGGAACAACAGAGTTTCCGTTTGTCTGGCTGCTCGAACATTTCGGAACATCGGTAGAGGTCGCAACTGTCACGGGGTTTAGCCTGCATATCCTGATTCTGCTTTACTGCCTACCCTTAGGTCTGTACGGATTCTTTAGAAAACCAAAGGAGTTATAAATACATGAGAATTATCGATCCGCATGTTCACGTTTGGAAAAGCGATCCGCAGTTTCCGTGGGCACCGGAAACAACAAACCCACCAGCAGAGGACGCTACCGCGGAGATGCTACTGGAGTTGATGGCAGCAAACGGCGTTGAAAAAACTGTCCTTGTTCAAGTTATCCACTACCGCTGGGATAATAGTTACGCCGCGGACGTGATGAAAAGGTACCCCGATAAATTTATGGCGGTGTGCCGAATCAACCCCGAAGACCCAGAAGCACCCGAACATCTCAGTCGTTGGACAGAAGAACACGGTTTTCATGGCGTGCGGCTGAGTCCATCTGTCGGACCCGCCGGTGATTGGTTCACAGGCCCCTTAATGCCACCGATCTTCAGCCGTGCCGAAGCACTCGGCGTACCGCTGCTTATGCTCACAGGTGCCGAACGATTGGTAGATCTCGTGCCGCTTTTAGAACAACACCCGGACCTCGATGTCGTGATAGACCACATGGCAGACTGCTCGCCTGATGCCCCTGAGAAACTTGAGTTACTTCTCAATCTCGCGAGATTTCCGCGCGTCTATGTCAAGATAAGCCATACGTGGTCAATCTCGAGAACAGAATATCCGTGGGCGGATACGTTTGAACAGGTCAAGATAGTGTATCACGCCTTCGGCGGTTCGCGGCTCATGTGGGGTACCGATTGGCCGGTCTGTCTCAGCCGTGCCAGTTATGCAGAAACCTTAACCGTTGTCCGAGATGAAATGGACTTCTTTAGACCAGAGGACCGGGAATGGGTGTTAGGAAAAACAGCACTACGTCTCTGGAAATTCCAAGCATGATTTCTCCTCCTGTAGGAGCGAGTTGTGCTCGCGATATGCTGTTAGATTTCTCCTATTGTAGGAGCAACCCCAGGCTTTGCTGGCGAGGTTTCCAGCCGCATCTACCGACAACGGACAGCCCATAACTGACTTCTGATAGCCATCTTTCTGACAACTGACAATTGATATTTGACAAATTCTCTCACATGTGTTAGTATACTATTGTAAAGACACCAACAAAAACCCGATTAACTTAAAAGCACCGTGGTGTGGCGCAGTACAAAACCCTGACCTCTTTTGCTGGCGAGGTTTCCAATCTCGCCTGTTCACAAGGAGAAAACACCATGCCGTTTTGCCCACAATGCAACACGAAATATAAAGAAGCAATCTCAACGTGTCCGGATTGTCAAGTAGACCTCGTACCGCAAGCCGCACAAACCGAGATACCGGAATACGGAGACTGGTACGCGATTGAATCTGTACCGAACGAGTTAGCAGGAAATATCCTCCAGAGCGTCTTAGAGGATGATGGGATCCCTGTCTATTTGCGCTGCCATGAGGTGCCTAATTACGGCGGTGTAAAAGGCAACGCCTCGCAGTCGGAATGGGGCGATATCCTGGTGCCGGTTAATTTAGCCCCACGCGCACGGGAATGCCTTAAAACCTATTTTGATTCATTGAAGGAAGATGCATAACACACCTACGCAGGTCGCTATGAAAGCCAAACAACTCTATCTCATTAAGGAAGCGAAATCTCACGTGCGCATGGCGGGGAAGGTCTATGTCCGAGGACACCGCAGGCGCAACGGCAGCTACGTCAAAGAGCATTGGCGGCGGCCCCCTAATAGAAAAGTTGGCATCCACAAAAAGTTTGCGTCAACAGCCGATCAACTCACTATTTTTGAAACCAAAGAAGCCTCAGATTGACATAAGTCAAAAGGTTTATGCGCGAAGAAATTGCGCTAATGATCCTAAACGTACCCAAGTAACATCTTCTCAGAAAACGTTATGACCCATTTTTTCCGAAGCTTGCAAGTCTGCCTTATCTTACTTTTTTTCATTGCAACTCCTACACTTTTTAGCGATGTTTACCGGATCAAGAAAGGCGATACCCTGCTAATTGCTGTCATCGGGCAACCGGAATATACGCATTCCGTGCAGGTCCGTGAGGACGGTAGGATCAACTACTTCGGCGGCGAATTTGATGTTGCCGGGGCTACGGTGACAACAGTCAATCATCTGATTCGCGAGTTTCTCGTCCAAGATAATCACGTTAGCAACCCCGTTGTTATGGTGTCCTTGGTGCTACAAGAAAACGGTGTCTTTGTCGGCGGCGCAGTAAAAACCCCGGGACGTTATACCATTTCGCCAGAAACCGATATCGATTTATACCGTGCCATCGCGCTTGCTGGCGGTATGGCAGAGAACGCTGATCGCCAGGGTGTCCAATTAATTCGCACCGATACAACCCAAAAAGTTGAAACCTACGATCTCTCAACCAACCGCCCTTACCGCGATATCCGCGTCAACATCAACGATTTGGTGTACATTATGCCACTGGCGGTCGTTGAGGTACAAGGGCAGGTACAAACTCCAGGAAAACTTTTTGTGCGTGGAAACATTGGCATCAGGCAAGCACTTGCACGCGCTGGCGGCCCCGATCGAGAAGCCGATCTGACCGCTGTTGTGAAAGTTGAAAAAAGCGGGAAACTCTCCGAATTCAACATCTCCGAACAGTTTTGGAAATCGTCACCAAGTGGTACCGAGCTTCCATCTTTATCAGACGGTGATGTCCTGTTTGTCCCTAATGTCTTTAAAGTTGAGCCTATCTATGTAACCGGTTACGTTCGCGCCCCGGGGGCGCAACGTGTTCGAGGGCCTTTGACCATCGCGCGGGCACTCGCACTCGCTGGCGGCTTCGAGGCTTCTGCGAACCGTGAAAAAGTCTTGATCCACCGCCGGGACGGCACAACCTTAGAGACCACTTTCACATTCAATCCTGCTGAAGGTGAAGGGCGGCAGATGCTACTCTACCCAGGCGACATTTTAGAGATCGAAAAGAAATTCCAAGTCAATTGGGGGCTCATCAGCACCTTCGCCTACATCGTTATCAGTGGTGTGGGTATTATCATCCAGTTGACAAAGTGACCAGTATTAACTAAAGTACAGCCCCAGCGGGGCGATATGTGTATAGGAATACCGTCCTCCCCAAAGATAAGCCCCAGCGGGGCGATATGTGTGTGATACAGAGGAGTATTATAATCCAGTTAACGAAGTGAATTATAAAAGAGGAAAATAAGAAATATGAATAACACCTCAAACCCTTCGACAGAGTTTGCTCGCGGTCAAATTGTTTTCTTAAAAGCGGATCCCTCTACTCGTGGTGCTGTTGTAGATGTGTCCCCCGGCACTCCTGAAAACCAAATTCACGTTTTTGTTGGTCAGAAGGTTCACACCTTTTATCCTTCTCAGTTGCAGCTTGAGGTCCAAGACGATTCTTGCATCTTTGCCTGTGATGACTTTCATGCCTACCTAACGGCACTTCAGATACAATACCCTGGCTTATCAACGCTATACTCGCTCAATGCCGCACGGGTTGACTTTATCCCGTATCAATACCGACCTGTTCTCAAATTTATCAAAGCGGATCTACCCCGATTGCTTATCGCTGATAGCGTCGGCGTAGGAAAAACGATTGAAGCCGGATTAATTCTCCGAGAGTTACAGGCACGTAGTGAGATCAATTCCGTCCTTATTATATGTCCACGCCCCTTGGTTGCTGAGCAAAAATGGCAGCGAGAGATGAAACGGTTTGACGAGAATTTTGAGCATCTGGACGGAAAGACATTGCAATACTGTCTCAAGGAGATGCATCTGGATGGTGAATGGCCCGAACGGTATCAGAAGGCGATCCTCCCCTATTCATTGCTAAATAAAACACTCCTTTTCGGTCCCGGTGGAACCTCGAAAAAGAAGACTGGAAAAGGACTTTTAGATTTAGACCCACCGCCGCACTTTGATCTTGTTATTGTTGATGAAGCGCACCATATCCGAAATCAGGGTACTGCCAATCATGAAGCTGTACGGTTTTTTTGTGAAAACGCTAACGCAGCGGTTTTTCTCACCGCGACCCCTATCCAACTCGGTAGTCATGATCTGTATGTGCTCCTTAATGTCCTACGTCCAGACCTAATCTTAGATGAAGAAAGTTTTAACCACATGGCGGAGCCGAATCCTTTTATTAACCAAGCCGTTGATGCTGCGCGGGCACAAGAGAGTGGATGGATACAAAGTGCCAAGGAATCCCTTGACCATGCATCTGCAACCGCTTGGGGACAATCAATTTCCAAAAATGACCCAGAGTTCAAGCAGGTCAGAAAGCAACTCGCTCGTGGGCACATTACGCCTGAAGGGCGCGTCCAACTCATTACCGATATGGAAGCACTCCACACATTTTCAGGAATTATCAATAGAACCCGCCGCCGCGATATCGGTGAATTTACTATTCGGCGTTCGCGGACTGTAGAGGTCGCGCTAACGACGGAGCAGGAAGAACTGCATGAAGCACTGCTTGAAACGCAAGCAGAGATATTCCGCAGCTTGCACGGTGATCAGAGCGTTAACTTCATGATGACGACGCTCCGTCGACAGTTAGCAAGTTGTCTGCATGGACTTGAACCACTACTTGAGGATATATTGAACCGTCGCCTTGACGAACTTGAATGGACAGAGGCTGACGCACTTGATGCAATGCCTACACCAGAACTTACCACACACATTCGCGAACATGTCCAAACACTTCTTGAGAAAGCGAAAAACCTTGATCCAAAAGATTTGAAGTTAGAGGCACTCCGAAAAATTGTTCGCGAGCGACAAAACCTTCAGAATAACAAGGTCATGATTTTTAGTAGTTTCCGCCACACGCTTTCCTATCTTCACAAAAACCTCATGCGCGACGGTTTTCGCGTCGCGCAGATTCATGGCGGTACTCCAGACGAGGAACGCCTTGAACTCCGTGAACGGTTTGAAAAACCAAGATCAGAGACCGATAGTCTTGACCTGATGCTCTTTTCCGAAGTCGGTTGTGAAGGGTTGGATTACCAGTTCTGTGATTGCATCGTCAACTATGATCTCCCTTGGAACCCGATGAAGATTGAACAGCGCATTGGTCGTATTGATCGCAGAGGGCAAAAGAGCGAAAGTGTTGCGATTATTAATCTCAT
Organism: Candidatus Poribacteria bacterium; assembly: GCA_009845545.1. Classification (GTDB taxonomy): domain Bacteria; phylum Poribacteria; class WGA-4E; order WGA-4E; family WGA-3G; genus WGA-3G. The sequence continues at coordinate 9,202 of VXZK01000115.1, read as the reverse complement.
CACACCAGATACCGTTGATGCTGACATTTATGAGCGATGTCTACTTCGCATCGGTGTGTTTGAAAGTGCCTTGGGCGGTAGTGAAGAAATCCTCGGTGAAGTCACAACTGAACTGCGGAATATCGCTGAAGATTATGGATTAACCGAAGAAGAGCGAAGAACTAAATTACAACAATTGGAAGATAATCAGATCCGGTTAATACAGGAACATGAGGAGCTTGAAGCGCAACAATTAGACCTCTTTGGTCTCCGTTTCCCTGAAGACAAAATGGAGAAAGAGGTTGAAGATGCCTCCAGTTACTGGTTATCCCCGAAATCAATACAACGGCTCGTCACGCGCTATCTTCGGCAGAAAATTGGGGCAGAACAAGAGTTCATTCTTGGCGAAAAACCGCTCAAAACCCTTCGACTTTCTGAAGGCGCGCGGAATACTCTATTGGCTGATTTTCAGCAATTCTCTCGCGAAAAGGCGCGAGTCTATCGTGACTGGGAAAAATGGCTAAAAGGTTCGGGACAGCATCTATCTATAACTTTTGAAGCAGACTGTGCAACACAGCATCCTGACGCGATGTTTATTATGCCAACACACCCCTTAGTGAAACAGGCAGCAGCGACGTTGAATGCTGGACAAGAAGTTGTTACAACACTGAAAGTTAAAACAAGCAATGTTCCATCGGGGCGTTATGAATTTGCTATTTACCAGTGGCGATTCCTTGGAATTCGGGAACATTTGGTGCTTAAACCCATTGCTTCATCTGAAGTATTAACGCCGTGTCTTAACGATCTACTTGAGCGCGCTGTGGATAGTGATACCCAAGGGAATCAACTGTTAACTAAGAAAGATGAATTGGAAAAAGAGCAACAGAAGTTATGGGCTGAGGCACGTGCCAATCATAGGGAGCGTACGCAGGCATTAGCAGACTACCGAAAGGAGAGTCTGTCAACAAGCTATCAGAAACAGAGGACGGTCCTTGATCAGAAACTCATACAAGCAACCGATCCGAACATCCAACGAATGCGGCGAAGTCAACTCGACAACGCTAAAGTAGATTACCAGCGGCGCATCGAAGAATTTAACACAGCAATAGCGCAAGCAGATATTACATCAGAACCCGTGGCTTATGGCGTTCTTGAAGTGGAGTAGAGTGCGTATAGATTTGTGCTGTATTTTCCTACAGATTTAGGAGGAGTCTATGGTGTCAAGTGAACAATTTGAACATATCCAGAGAATTCGACAGGATTTTTATGATGGAAGTGAACGGCTTAAGAATAGTTCACATAATTCAATCCGGACTCTGGCGAATGATCTTTACAACAAACATACCCATTTTATCTTTGAGTTGATTCAGAATGCTGAAGATAACACATACGCGGAGCAAAATACTTATCCGCCATTTATTTCCTTTCGATTAACGAAAACTGATCCTACTAATAGTCCAGGATCCGATGGGGCATTGATTATTCAAAATAACGAGGTCGGTTTTGATGTTGATAATGTAGATGCTATCTGTGCGGTCGGCGAAACCACAAAAAAGAAGGAACAAGGATACATTGGTGAAAAAGGAATAGGTTTTAAATCTGTTTTTCGTGTGACAGACAATCCTCACATTTTCTCTAACGGTTACCATTTCTGTTTGCCAGAGTCTGATCCTGAGACTGGACTTGGATACATCGTGCCGCAATGGATTGATACGCCTCCGGAAGGTCTCCTTCTTTCTGATACCTATATCATCTTACCATTAACAAAGAGCGATTTTGGATATGGTAAAATCGAGATAATGCTCCGAGATATTGAACCAGAGGTAATTCTTTTTCTTTCTACACTTGAAGAAATTCGGATTGAGACAGATACTGGGGACAATCTTACAATCTTGAAAGATAGTACCACTACGCCAGAGGTTGCAATCGTAGTTGAAGGCAATAAACACGGATCTGCCTTTTTTACTTCCGATAGTTTCTTGGTGTGTAATAAACGCTTTAATAAACCGGCGGATATTCATCATGAGAAACGAGAAGGAATAGAAGATCGAGAGGTATCAGTCGCGTTCCCATTGAATGAAGGTTCTGCAGCCGGAGGCAAGATTTTTGCCTACCTCCCTATTCGGTCAGACACAGGTTTTCCGTTTTTAATTAATGCTGATTTTATCCTACCCAGTTCACGTGAAGACATTCAGGATGTTCCTTGGAATTACTGGTTAATGGAATGTGTTGCTGATTTAATTGCCTGCGAATTGTTACCGCTTCTAAAAAAGCGGAAAATTTTGTTAAATGTCCGTTTCCTTGAATCATTTGCCAATCGGCTAAATAATCTTGTATACGACCCGGAGGACCTTTTTTATGCTATTTACGCGAAAGTGCGTGAAGTATTGAAAAACGAAGCGTTACTTCCTACAAATGATAATTCGTTTGTATCCGCACGAGACGCTGTATTAACGCGTTCTGATGCCGTTAGAAGTCTACTCACTGATATTCAATTAGGTATGCTTTTGCGTCCTAATGTCGATGGTAATGCGACGTTAAAGTGGTTGTCTGCTGCAATTACACTTGACCGTACGCCATCTCTACGGAAATACATCATGGACTCTCTGGAAGTCGAAGAAGTCACGCCAGCCATGTTTGCCCGTAGACTTTCAGAAAAATTTCTCTCAAGTCAAACTGACGAGTGGTTTATCAAATTCTATAAGTTCTTATCCGACCAGCCAGCATTATGGAGTTCCAGCGGAAGTGTTCTTCGTACAAAACCTATCCTGCGTCTCCAAGATGGAACACACGTTAATCCACCTCAAGAAACTTCCCATCCAACTGCCTATTTTTCAGTTGGTCCAACTACTGATGCTTCACTGTCAATTGTAAAGTGGGAAATCTCGCAAGATGAAGGTGCCTACGATTTTTTGAAAGCGTTAGGGCTCCAAGAGTCTGACCTTGTTGCAGAAGTCGTTGAGACGGTACTCCCAAAATACAAACAGGATTTCCCAACAGTTTCGATCAACGATCATCTCTGTGATTTTGCCAAAATTGAACGCGCATACAAAACAGATTCACGAGAGAAGATAGAGCGGCTCCTAAAGGCGTTACGAGAAACACCGTTTATCCTCGCGGAGCATGCAAACGCAGACAGCCCTATCTATCTTAGACCAGATCAACTCTATTTTGGCACAGATGCATTGCGGATGTATTTTGAAGGGAACAACTTAGTAAGTTGGGTTGAAATTTGGAAGGAGCAAAATGACAATCTTGCTTACTTGCAGAAGTGTTTCAGATCTGATATCTTAGGCGGACCAAGAGGCGCATTTGTTAACCTCGATAAATATCCACCCACCGCTCGTGAATTGTTTAAGGATTTAGAAATTCTGGATTCTGTGCAGATTGAAAGGAAAAAGGCGGATTTGCAAGGAAATGTTACTATTATGAGCCAACACGGTAAACACCAGAGAGGAGTTAACGGCTTTGACCCGAACATAAGTGTTGATGGATTGAAACATGCTCTTGACAACCTAACGCTTGAGAAAAGTACCTTCATCTGGAATCATATTGCTATTCCTAACGCCGATTGTATTAAAGGATTTATAGAGAAATCAACAACTCAGAATTACGGAAATAGTCGGTCAGATGAACACATCTCTGATTCTTTAGGACAGTTGTTGATTGACACTGCATGGCTCCCTGATACTGATGGAAATATGCACAAACCAAGTGAAATTGCCCTCGACGATCTCCCTGGTTCGTTCAAAAAGGATGAAAAATTGGCGAAAAAACTGGATATGCCAATAAGCCAGAATCAGATAATTGATTTAATTGCTCCGGCGATTGGCATCCCTCCAGATATACTCACTCAGATTGTTAAGGCACCACCGGAGACGATTGAGCAAATTGAATCGTTGTTACAATCCTCCTCTGAATCTACGTTCATTGACCCATCAATATCTCAAGCAGCATCTTTTCCTGTGAATCCGGTGTCAAACCCCGAGCGGCGAGAAAAGCAGATTCTCTTAGAACTTGGAAAGACACCTGACAAGGAATATACTGAGAAATTAAGGAGCGTTCGGACATCAAGGAATACAATCGATCCCAAAACTTGGCTTAGCACACACTACACAAATGATGATGACCAAATGGTCTGTCAGATATGTCAAGAGGAGATGCCATTTAAATATCGCGGTGGGAATTACTACTTCGATGCTGTCGAAATGCTAAAGGAGTACTTTACAAAAGAGTATGAGGCTCAGTTTTTGGCACTCTGCCCAGAGTGTTCGCCTAAGTATAGGACATTTATAAAGCAGGTACCTGAGGCGATGGATAGTCTGCGGCAGCAATTGATAAATTCTGATAATTCAGGCGACTTTGAAATTCCGTTGAAACTCGGTGATTGGAATACAAGTCTCCGGTTCGTGGAAAGGCATTGGCTTGATATGAAAACAATATTAGATTTTTATGCACAGCAACCGGAACCTATCATTGAGAAAGCGGAGCCGAGCAAGAAGTAACCAGAACCGCAGGTCAAAGAGGCTCAACAATCAAAGAAAAAGAGCAGTAATTGGGATGCTGACAGGCTCCTAAACCAATATTTCGCACAACCCGTCCGCTTTATCACTTATATAGGTCTAAAGGATCTGTCCGATATCAAAACGAAGCCTTATACGTTATGCGGGATTGATGCCAATGGTGAAGAAGTTAATATCGTGAAACTACACATTTTGTTCGCATTTCCGAAAGAGAAAATGCCAGACCTGAAACCTCATGTAAAAATAAGGACACCGTTGAAAGCACAGAACCTTCAACCGATTGACAACCAGGGTGATCGGTTCCATGTTGATGATGAACTTCTTAATCAAACGAAGGAGAACAAATCCAACGTGAACATTGTCACGCGGGCAGGATACGTCTTGAACGGTTGGATCCAGCATTTTGACGAATATGTTCTCTATATGCGAGTCGGTGAGAAAGTCGTAGTCGTGTACCGACACAGTTTGTTTGGTTTCACAGTCGAGGAGCAATAGGATTAACGTTGAAAAATACGTTAGGAGTTAGACTATTAGTCTGTCCACCTTTGAATTGTCCACCTTTGAATTATAGATAGTTAGTTCGTAGTAGTGCGATTTATCGCACGTCTGCCGTTCAAAAACGGGCAATGAATTGCCCTACTACGAACGCGGTTACTCCCAATTTTAGACTGCACAGACTACTATGAGCGCGATCTTTTTATAACAAAAACGGTTAAAAATCCGCGTCATCTGTGATAATCCGCAGATGCCTTTTCTGCCTGATGTATTGATGCCGCTAACTGATAATTCAGTTGATATAACGCAACGATTTGTGCTAAACTGACAGGAGATGGATAGCAATTTCACAGGATGTAAAAAAGATAGGTGAAGACTACGAAGAACATAAGGCCGATTGATGTCTATTAGAGCCGCAGCTTTCATAATGAGGAGCCACTCTCATGAAAATACATAAAATGAATCCTGCTGACAGACTTGAGCTTACATACAAGGCAGTTGATGTGAGAGGTCGTCTACCTAACGTTGACTCCATTGAATTTCTACGCGTAGAAGAGCCTTATTACAATGGGCACCGATATGGCCCCTTTGCACGGGTGCGCTACGCGCTTAATGGTGTAGAACAAGTAGATGGATTGCCTTTGGATATTAGCAAGGGAATCTTTCTTTCAATTTACGATGATGAATTACGAGAAAAACTTCACCCAATCGCCCCCATGATTGTAAAGATTCTTCAGGAGCATGCCGCAAAGGAACCTATTGAAAATGGCGAATCAACAAGGCATTCATCAAGGGGCAAAAGAGAGTACTATTGAAGGTATTCTTGAGGCTTTGGAACTTCGATTCCGACCCAATCCGATGCCGGACCTAAAACCAATCCTTGCAGGCATTGACGATTTGCAGCGACTCAAGCAGCTCCGCCGAGCAGCAATGCAGGCAGAAACCCTTGAAGAATTCACAAGCACTTTGTCTGACGAAAGCCTGTAATCGAAAACCTATCCATCAATAGGCGCAATATGTCGCATCCCAACATCAAACCCACGCACAAACCCATCAAAAACTACTATGCCGAACTCCAAGAATACGACAGCATCGGCGCAGCACACGAAGGCGCAGTCCGAACCGCATTCCAGAACCTCCTCCAACACTACTCCCGACAAGCAGACCTCATCCTCGTCTGTGAGAAGACACATTACACACCAGAGAACAGACGAATAACACCGGACGGCGAAGTCGTTGATACTTTCGGTTTACCCTACGGCTACTGGGAAGCAAAAGATACACAGGACGATCTTTACGTCGAAACGGATAAAAAATTCGCCGCAGGCTACCCGTCCAAAAACATCGTCTTCCAATCGCCGACGCACGCGCTCCTCTATCAGCACGGGCAGCTGCAACTCGACTTAGACATCACCGAGCCGAGGAACCTCGTCAACGTCCTCCAGACCTTTTTCGCGTATCAGGAAGAGAACATCTCCGCGTGGCATACCGCCGTCTCAGAGTTCAAGGAGACCGTCCCTGAACTCGGCGAAAAATTGACAGCATTAATCGAAACGGAACGCCAAAACAACCCGCGATTCCAGAAAGCGTTTATCAGTTTCCATGAACAGTGCCAAACCTCAATCAATCCGAACCTCTCTGTCGCTGCTGTAGAGGAGATGCTCATCCAGCACCTGTTGACCGAACGCATCTTCCGCACCGTGTTCAACAACCGGGATTTCACGCGCCGCAACATCATCGCCCGCGAAATCGAGAACGTCATCGACGCACTCACCTCACAGACATTCGACCGCAACCAGTTCCTCCAGAGTTTAGACCCCTTCTACGTCGCAATCGAGCAGGCCGCTGCCACCATCACCGATTTCTCGCAAAAACAGGGGTTCCTCAACACCGTCTACGAGCAATTTTTTCAAGGCTTCTCCGTCAAGGTCGCAGACACGCACGGCATCGTCTACACACCACAACCGATCGTCGATTTCATGGTGAAAAGCGTTGAGCATATTCTCAATACCGAGTTTGACCGTTCCGTCTCTGACACCGGTGTGAATATCATTGACCCGTTCGTTGGTACCGGTAACTTCATTGTCCGTATCATGCAAGCACTTGACCCTATCGCATTAGAGCGAAAATACACCGCCGACCCGCCGGAACTCCAGTGCAACGAGGTGATGCTCCTACCTTACTACATCGCCAGTCTCAATATTGAGCATACGTTCTACACTGCGACGGACCGGTATGTCCCTTACGAAGGCTTGTGCTTGGTAGACACTTTTGAGATGGCAGAAGACCGTCAGATGCAGCTATTCACTGCCGGCAATACAGAGCGGGTTGAGAAACAGAAGAAATCACGGATGTTTGTCGTTATCGGCAATCCACCCTACAATGTCGGACAGGTCAACGAGAACGATAACAACAAAAACCGGAAATATGAAACGATGGATAAGTTGATTGAAGATACGTATGCCAAAGATTCCAAAGCGACACTCAGGAGTCAACTTTACGATCCATACATAAAAGCGATCCGATGGGCGTTGGATAGGGTTGGTGAGGAAGGGGTTGTTGCCTTTGTAACAAACAATAGTTTTATCGAAGGTTTGGCATTTGACGGCATGCGGAAACACCTCGCCGAGGACTGCGACGCGATCTATATTCTCGATTTGGGCGGAAATGCAAGGAAGGGGTTAAAGGTCTCTAATGCAAATGTATTTAGGATTCGCGTCGGCGTGAGTGTCAATCTGTTTGTAAAGAAAAAGGGAGATTCGTCAGAATCACCTCGTATCTTTTACTATCTTACCGATGACCTATGGGACAAAAAGCAGAAATTCGGTTTTCTGAATGAACGTCAGCACATAGGTGGCATTACGTGGCAACCCATTCAACCGGATATGCGGCATACATGGCTCACTAAAGATCTTCGCGCTGAGTTTGACACATTCATCCCGATGGGAACTAAGGCAGCAAAAGCGCAAAAAGGTGAGGCAATAGATGTGATTTTCAAGACCTATAGCAACGGTGTTAAAACCAATCGTGATGCGTGGGTTTGCAATTTCAACCGAAATACACTTGCCGAAAATATGGGTAGGATGATTGAAACTTACAATGCAGAAGTGGCTCGGTGGATACAACGGACAGATCAGGATGCTAACCTTGATGATTTTGTAATTTCTGATGAGACGAAGATCAAGTGGAGTTCAACTTTAAAACAGAAATTGCAGAGTGGTCAAATTGCTGCATTTACGGATACGAAGATCCGACGGTTACTCTATCGTCCATTTACGAGGTTGAACCTTTACTTTGATCGAATAATGAATGATAGAGTGGTTGTGTTTCCTTTCATCTTTCCGATCCCAGAAACCGAAACAGAAAATCGAGTGATTTGTGTTGATGTCTATGGTCGGAAAGAGTTTGCTGTTTTGATGAACCAACGTATTCCTGACGTGAATTTCTATGGTGACCCACATCAATGTTTCCCTTTCTATACCTACGACGAAGACGGCACAAACCGCCGCGAGAACATCACCGATTGGGCATTGACTGAATTCCGCTCCCATTATAACGATGACACCATCACCAAGTGGGACATCTTCCACTATAACTACGGACTCCTGCATCATTCTGAATATCGCGAAAAATACGAGGCGAACCTCAAACGCGATCTGCCACATATCCCCTTCGTCAAAGATTTCTGGGGATTCGCAAAAGCAGGCGAACGGTTAGCAGATCTTCACGTTAACTACGAATCCCAACCCGAATACGATAAGCTCAAGTTCATTCAGAACCCAGACACACCCCTCAATTGGCGCGTCGAGAAGATGAAACTCTCCAAAGACAAAACGCAGCTTGTGTACAACGATTTCTTGACACTTGACGGTATCCCCGAAAAGGCGTTTGATTACCGACTCGGCACCCGTTCCGCGTTGGAGTGGATAATTAATCAATATTGTGTTAAAATAGACAAACGCAGCGGCATCGTCAACGATCCAAACCGTGCAGACAATCCGCAGTACATCGTCAAACTCATCGGAAAGGTGATTACTGTCAGTTTGGAGACGGTGAAGGTTGTTGAGGGGGTACCGGACTTAGATTTAGAGTAGAGAGGCATCGGTTCAAGTTGAAATAGTGGAGACCACTAAAAAGTTACAGGAGGATGTTATAGTAGATTATGAAAATAAGTTTACATTTTATGAGATTTATGTTATTGTTTA
>VXZK01000145.1 GCA_009845545.1 Candidatus Poribacteria bacterium | reverse complement strand
ACAACTAAAACCTTTCACCACAAACCTTCAGGAAAAAATGGGGGTAAGTGACATTCTGTTTAATTTGCCAAGTGTAAAAATTTGTTATAAAATATATATGAGGAATAATATGAATTTTCGAGGAATAGTATTCAGCAATAGGAGATTTAAATGACCAAAAACAAGAAGTTACAGAATTGGGTCAAAGAAACGGCTGAACTTTGCCAACCCGATTCTATTTATTGGTGTGACGGTTCTCAGGAAGAAAACGACAGGTTGTGTGAAGAATTGGTCCAGCAAGGAACCTTCTTCCGGTTAGATCCAGAAAAACGTCCAGGTAGTTACGTCGCTCGGTCAGATCCTGCCGATGTCGCCCGCGTTGAAGACAGAACGTTTATCTGTTCAAAAACACCCCTTGAAGCGGGACCGACGAATAATTGGCACGATCCTGACGATATGAAGAAGACTCTTAAAGGACTCTTCAAAGGTTGTATGAAGGGCAGGACGATGTACGTTGTACCCTTCAGCATGGGACCTCTCGGTTCACCTATCTCACATATCGGTGTTGAAATCAGTGATTCCCCTTACGTCGTTGTGAATATGCGGATTATGACACGGATGGGGAGTGATGTGTTGGACATCTTGGGTGAAGATGGCGATTTCGTACCGTGCTTACACTCTGTTGGTATGCCACTTGAACCCGGACAGGAAGATGTTTCATGGCCCTGCAATCCAGATAATAAATACATCGTACACTTCCCAGAAGAACGTTCGATCTGGTCTTACGGTAGTGGTTATGGTGGCAACGCGCTACTCGGTAAAAAATGTTATGCCCTCCGCATCGCATCTATCATGGCGAAAAACGACGGATGGATGGCAGAACACATGCTGATTCTGGGCTTGACAAGCCCTGAGGGCGAGAAGACCTATATCGCCGCAGCGTTTCCGAGTGCATGTGGTAAAACGAACCTCGCAATGCTCACGCCAACAATACCCGGTTGGAAAGCGGAAACTATCGGAGACGACATCGCATGGATGAAATTCGGTGAAGACGGACGGCTTTACGCGATTAACCCGGAAGCAGGTTTCTTCGGCGTCGCACCCGGCACGTCAATGGACACCAACCCGAACGCGATGCACACGCTTGCATCTAATTCGATCTTCACAAACGCCGGACTCACAGAAGATGATGATGTTTGGTGGGAAGAGATGAGCGAAGATGTACCTGAAACGGTCACAAGTTGGCTCGGTGAAGAGTGGCATCCGGGAGACGAAAAGACAGCTGCACACCCAAATTCACGCTATACGACACCGGCTTCGCAGTGCCCAATTATTGACCCGAATTGGGAAAACCCGAATGGCGTACCGATTTCAGCGATTCTCTTCGGTGGACGACGCGCCACGACAGTACCGCTCGTGTTCGAGTCTTTCAATTGGCAGCATGGGACCTTTATCGGTTCTATCGCATCTTCCGAACGCACAGCAGCCGCTGCCGGAACAGTCGGTGAACTCCGACGCGACCCGATGGCGATGCTTCCCTTCTGCGGTTATAACATGGGCGACTACTTTACACACTGGCTCGAAATGGGCGGAAGCGCGGATGCCAGCAAACTCCCGAAAATTTTCTACGTCAATTGGTTCCGTAAGGATGCCGATGGCGGATGGCTCTGGCCGGGCTTTGGTGAAAATAGCCGCGTCCTTAAATGGATCGTGGATCGTGTTTCTGGGGAAGGCGATGCTGTTGAAACGCCGATCGGTTATGTTCCGGCACCCGGTGGCGTTGATATCGGCGGATTGGATGTAACCGATGAGCAGATGGAAGAACTCCTGCATGTTGATACCGAAGAGTGGCTCAACGAGATTGCATTGATTCGTGAGCATTACGAACGTTTCGGTGAGAAACTTCCGAAGGCACTCTCTGATGAATTAGATGCTTTAGAAGCACGGTTGCGTGAAAAGTAGTAGAACTGAATTAACGAACATTATAGGGCGAGGCTTCCAACCTCGCCCTATATTTTAATCTGAAGGCAGTTCATAAATACCGAGTCTATACCTGTGAGCAGAGGGGATTTCATAAAGGATGGAACAATTATGACGCGACTCCTTGAAAAAGTGCTTACCGAAGTTTATAAATTACCGCCAGAAAAACAGGACACTATTGCTGCTGTGATTCTTGAAGAACTTGAAGATGAACGGTTATGGGATAAGGCGTTTGCAGAATCACAGGATAAACTTGCCCACCTTGCGCGTAAAGTCCGAGCTGATATTAAAGCAGGTCGCATCAAAAAGATGGGAATTGATGCGTTGTGAACTCATATTTAACAGAGGATTGCCTCAAATGTTTTCGTCAGCTGCCTCTGGATATCCAAGAAAAAGCCCGCAGGAATTATCGTTTTTGGAAACAAAACCCTAATCATCCAAGTTTGCAATTTAGCGAACGCCAGCGATGTCCAAATCACAATTTACGATACCAAAGGGATCGTGGTTCGCAGTTTAGTACTTGGACATCAGGCAGCAGGGTATTACACGGACAAAAATCGTGCGGCATATTGGGACGGTCGCAACAGTTTAGGCGAAAATGTAGCGAGTGGTGTCTATTTCTATCAACTTCAAACGGGTGAAATTTCACCTATGTGCAAAATGGTTATTCTCAATTAATATTTATCGGTCACTACCTAAGCAATCGCAATCTTGTTGCCTCAAATCCAATGTTTATGCTTCGGGTTTGAGGCATTTTTCTACTGACTGAGAAAATAGAACCGTCAGGAGCATTTCGTTCTCGGTTTTTTCGTCCAATTTTGGACCCCCAGGCCCGGTAGGTGCGGTTTGGAACCGGGGTCCCCACCCGTTACTGGGAAGGGGCACCGGGCTTGAAACAGAAGATTCAAAAGTTTAGAAAATCCGATAATTTATCTAAAACTAAATAGTCCTAATAGAACCGTTGACTTCTCTCGTAAAATGTAGTATACTTAATACTGTTCCAATATACCATTAACAACTGTGGCGCGTGTCTTGATGTTTCCTTGACGCGCTCTTGGAATAACATGATTAAACGAACCTAACCGTTCAGCATAGCAAGGAGAATATAATTGTCAACAGAATCATGTCCTAAAAGTCCAGCCGATGAGGCGGACATTATCCACCCTCGTGTTCTACCGTTTGTAGCCGTTCACCTCGCATGTCTCGCAATTCTTTGGGTAGATGTTCAACCTATCGACTGGATTATATGTGGTGCATTGTACGTTATCCGCATGTTCGGAATTACGGCGGGGTTCCATCGTTACTTTTCGCACAGATCTTTTAAAACAAGTCGTGTATTTCAATTCGTTTTAGCATTTCTCGGACAGAGTTCAGCACAACGCGGTGTACTCTGGTGGGCAGCAACGCATCGTTACCACCATAAGCACTCTGACACAGAACGAGATGTACACTCGCCAGTTCAACACGGATTCTGGTATTCTCATGTGCTTTGGATTTTCTCCAAACGAGGACGGTCAGTAGATTACAGTTTAATTAAGGATTTCCAGAAATACCCGGAACTCGTTTGGTTAGAGAAATGGGAAAGACTGCCGCCATTTTTATTAGGGTTCCTTGTATGGCTAATTGCAGGCTGGTCGGGACTGGTCGTAGGTTTCTTCGTGAGTACGGTATTTCTTTTTCACGGCACATTTACGATTAATTCGCTTTCACACGTGATAGGCAAACAGCCGTACGCCACCGGTGATAGTTCTCGCAACAATCTCTTTCTGGCGATCATTACGTTAGGGGAAGGATGGCATAACAATCACCATCACTTTCCAAGTGCTACGCCGCAAGGTTTTCATTGGTGGCAAATTGATATTACATATTATGTCTTGAAAACTTTATCGATCTTTAGAATTGTCTGGGACCTTCGTTTACCACCAGCACATGTGGTGGCGGGTAAACGTAAGTTGTCGTTAGCCACTATTGAGAGTGCAGCACAGCAGCTCGCTGCGAGTTTTTCGATTGAGTATATTGGCAAAACGGTTCTGAAAGCGTGGACACACACGCCTAAATTGGAAGAACTCCGCAACCGTGCTCGCATCGGTCAGTCGGAGGTTGAAGCATTTCTCAAAGAGATGAAAATCCTTGAGTTGCCAACAATCGAAAATCTCAAACATCGCGCACAAAAAATGTTTGACCATCTCCCATCGTTAAATCCGATTGTTGAACGTGCAAATCATATCATCGTTCAATCGGTTTCGGTATGGCTGCTTCAGAGCGATATGTGTGAGGCATCGATCGGTGTGTAACTGCTTAATCTACAAGGTAAGTTTGATATAAGCATCTACCGTAACTTTTCTATTAGCAAGAAATCGGTTTCAACGGATCGGTCGAGTGGCACGTATGATCGATTCATTGCCCCATTTCGTGCTAATGGACACAAAATCTGCCCTATTTTGTGCAGTTGTTTATACACATCTTGTGAAGAATAGGGCAGCAAGTATTTCCCAAACTGGCACGGAATTTGCAATAGATATTGATAGTCAGACGAAAGGAGTTGTCCAATGAAAACTGAACAAAAGTATCGCGTTGCACCACCGGGATTTACACTGGAACAGTGGAAAACCTTTAACGAAGACGGTATTATCTTCATTGAAGATGCTATCTCCGATGAAGACATCCAGACCTATATCGACGCAATAGATCGCGTCGCTGCGGCGAATCCTAAATATACCCAAGGCGGGTATCTTGGCATGCAGAACATCGTTGAACGTGATCCTGTGTTCACTAACTTGATTGATCACGAGCGGCATGTCGGTTATGCCTACGACCTATTCGGGGAACTCCTCAAGCTCCATCAGAGCCAGTTTTTCCTGAGACCTCCAGGTGGCAAACAATATAACCAATGGCACCCGGACGGTGCGCGGGCACTCCCTTATGGTGTCTTTTCACCCAAATTACCACTGCAAATCAAAATCGGATATTGGTTGACGGATCTTCCGCGTGAGAAGATGGGGAACCTTGTTGTGTTACCGGGGAGCCACCGTCACCAGTATATGGATGGCTACGACACGCACAAAAGTATTCCGGGAGAGATGGTCGTCTGCCCGCGTAGAGGCACAGTGACGGTGATGCATTCGAGCATCTGGCATCGCGTTGAACCGAACGAGAGCGCCGTGGTGCGTTACAATATTTTTGTCGCTTATTGTCCGTCATGGCTCACGCCTGCTGACCGTTTTCACTCCTTACCAGAGTGGTTGGAGACGCTTAACCGCGAACAGCGGATCATCATGCGCAGCTACAGCAATGCGTATCACAACGCCAAACCGCCTGCGTCACATTTCCCACTCTTCCTTGAACGGGATTCAGGTATTGAAGCGGATGAAGGCGCGTATCAAGAACACGTCGAATTACATCGCCGCAAACGACAGACAATGCATGAAAGACTTGATCTTTTAGGGGAAAACAATCAAGAACAAAATGTTATTTAGGGGTTGATGTGAACAAATTCAATAAACTGCTGAGACTGATGTCACACGCATCCAGCTTGACGCTAATCTTAGTAGAGTTTATATGTGGTGTCTGGATTTGCCTGATTCCGATAGGGTTTTTCATCTATTTCAATCTCACGGCTTGGCGGACAACAGATTCGACACTCCCCATGATAGAACGTTTGAATCAGACGTTCCATGCAACGTTTTGGGAAAACATTGTCGCGTTGGCGTTACTAATTGCGGTGCGGAATTTCATGTACTCGGCAGCCAAACATTCACGCCAAACCGAATCGGAATGATATACACAGTTTAACCAAGTAGATACCTGACGACGGGTGAACCTCGCTCATTGAGAACTGAAAAATGAAAACCTTATTCCTCAAAGACATGCGTTATCGCCAAGCAAGGGTTGTGTTAACAGCACTCGGTATCACCGTGTTGATTTCGCTAATCCTGCTATTAGGTGGTATCATGAACGGGATGCGCATCCAAGCACGGCAATATGTGGAATCGACGGGTGCGGATGTCTGGATATCTGCTGAAGGATCTGGCGGCGCATTTATTGGATTCTCTATGGTCGTTGAAGAATACATGGCATTTCTAAATTCAGGACCGGGCTTAGTACCCGATTCTGCGTCGCCCTTGGTTTTTGCGCAAGCCCGTCCGACAGTTGGTGGCAAGTCGACCAAGGCAATCGTCGTCGGCTACAAATTGGGACAACTTGGCGGCCCTAAGCAGGCTATTGCAGGTGAAGGGAGAATGTTTACCCCAAGCAATTTTGAAGACTATAGACCCGAGGATCCAGTCCCGTACGAAGTCGTCATTGATCAAAAGATGGGGTTGGAAATCGGGGAACAGATGACCTTGGGAAATGAGAAAGTCAAGGTCGTCGGAAAAGCGGAAAGTCTTATGTTCGTCTTGGATACACCGTTGCTTTTCATGGATGTCCGCATCGCCCAAAAACTTCTCCTCGGCAACACGCCACATGTTAATATGATGATCGCCAAAACGGATAAGAATGAACACCCCGTACGGATCGCCACCGATTTAGATGCATTAGAAACCATTGAAGCACGCACCTTAGAACAGACGCTCACGGACATCATAGCGTACTACGTTGACGAACCGATGAAAGCGGTGCAATTCCTGCGGGTCATGCTCTGGTTAGCCGCTGGCATTCTTGTCGGGATGATTACTTATGTGACGATGCTTGAAAAAACACAAGAGATTGGGGTGTTGAAAGCTATCGGTGCCTCCAATAACTATGTGATGGGATTATTGCTGAAACAGGTCGTTCTAATCTCTGCTGTCGGTATCATACTTGGACTCGTCCTATCTTACGTATTTGCGGCGGCAGCGCCGATCTTTGTCGCAATTCATTTCGTTGAATCAATTATCGTCGCGTGCATCAGTTTTGTTGTCTGCTGTGGCAGCGGTTATCTGGCTGCACGCAAGGCTATTACTGTTGATCCGATGATCGCGTTCCGAGGAGAAATTTAAATGGCAGCCATAGTAGAAGGGATCGGTCTAACGAAGCGATTCGGCACCGGCGATGCAACTGTTGTCGCAGTTGACGCAGTCGATATCAGAATCGAAGAGAGTGAACTGGTAATGCTCATGGGCGACAGTGGTTGTGGGAAGACAACGCTCATTAGTCTCCTCGGTTGTATTTTAACGCCGGATGATGGGGAACTCCGAATTGATGACGAACCGATTCATACGGTGTCAGAAGACCTCAGTATAATCCGCCGTGAAAAAATCGGATTCGTTTTCCAGTTGTTTCATCTATTACCGTACCTCACCGCCTTAGAAAATGTGATGGTTGCTATGGACATCGCCAGTACAAAGACCGATGAAGCCGAAAGCCGCGCCACGGAACTCCTCACACAAGTCGGTTTAATTGACCGGCTGCATCATCGTCCCGCCCAACTATCAGGTGGTGAAAAACAGCGCGTCTCATTTGCCCGCGCCCTCGCCAACCGCCCGAAAATTATCTTTGCTGATGAGCCGACTGCCAATCTTGACAGTCGCCAAAGCGACAATTTAATGAACTTGATTCAAGAACTACGCCGGGAACACCAAACCACTATCGCTATTGTGACGCATCACGAAGGCTTAAAAAAGAACGCCGATCGCGTTATCCAGATGAAAGATGGGAGGATTGTTACGGCATGAACACAGCCCAGTTTTTTACACATTATAGAAGAGTGTCCCTGGCTTTAACAATTGGTATTTTAATTTTTCTCCTCACCCTGCCCACTTCTACCCCAGCCGAAGATCCTGGCTTAACCGCATTACAACAACCCGACTTTTTGACAAGTGGATTGTATGGCGGTGGGCTGACCTTCATTGGCACAAGCCCTTATATTCAACTTCAGGCACAACCGGATATTCCACTTGGAAAGATCGGGATCGGGTTAGACTTGGTTGTACTTTATAACCCTTATGCAACAGATGCCAGTTCTCAATTCCTTGCCGAAGACGGTGAGTCATGGGATAGTCCAAGCACATGGCTAAGACTCATCCGTTACGTCAGTTACGCGCAACCTTATGACCCGTTTTATTTTCGTCTTGGGGAATTGGATTATCTAACAATTGGACACGGTTCAATTATGTCTGGGTATTCTAACTACGACCGGCGCGGATTACGTGTGAACCTCAGGAAAGCCAATAACAGATACGGTGTTGAAACCATGGTGAATGACCTTGGAAATCCTTTAATCTTCGGGGGGCGACTGTTTTATCGACCATTTCTACGTTCAGAAAAGAATAATCCTCTCACACAATTTGAAGATCAACCGGCTCCACGTTCAGAGAATAATAACTTTCTCACACGATTTGAACTCGGTGGCACCTATCTCACCGATATCGATCCAAACCCACAAGAGGTTGGGGAAGATCCGTTGATTGCCTTAGCCGTGGACGCAGGATTTCCACTTGTTGAGAGAAGCACATTTCGGTTTGATCTCTATAATGATTTTGCCGTGCTGAACACTTTATCTCCGAAACCGGAGGATATGTTTGAAGAACCCGAAGAACCGTTAGAAATGGAATCAGCTGAGCAGGAACCCACAAGACGATTAGAAAGTGCTCCGATAGGCGGAGAAGACGCTACACCAGCAAAAGAATTCGCATGGGGTAACGCCGTTGGTGTTGGATTTACTTTTACCAAAGCCATCTTCAAACTTGAGTACCGCGTCCTTGGCGAAGAATATATCCCTTCTGTCTTTGATTATACGTATGAGTCGGCAAAATCGCTTGCACCAGAACCGGATATGCCCGATTTCCGGGATCTCGAAACGAGCAATGAACAGAGACGAGGCTTCTTTTCACAATTCATCTGGAAGCCGGGGGAACACTTCCACTTCTTTGGGACATTTGAAGACTATAACAATAGTTCACCTAAACTTTATATGGTAGTTTCAAAATCCGGATTAGTGCCGCGCCTCAGGGTTCGAGCACTCTATACAAAACGTGACATCGGTGAGGGGGACGAGACGAACTTCTTCGCGGATCTGTTTAATCTTGATGAAAAGTCCGCATTCCGTTTAGAGATTGGCTATGCAATCTATCCGCCGGTTGAAACGATTGTTACCCGTGAGTACCGGTTCCGCCGTGTCGAAACAGTCGAGAGGCTCTCGCAATTTGAACCGATTCATAAAACTTCGTTTATGGTAGGCATCAGGACGGATTTTTAGTGCTAATTTGAGGAAATAACTAAAAGCACGCAATATGCATGAGTTCGCTTCACGGTTTCACCTCAATTTTGATCTCCTCGTCCTCAACAATCAATGGATAAGTCCTGATGCGGAGACGAGGGTCAGTTTGGCATTCACCCGTTTCTGTATTATAGGCGTAGCCGTGGACGGGACACACAGCAATACCGTTCCGAATTCTACCTCTACCGAGTGAGCCCATGGCGTGCGGACAGGTGTTGTCCACAGCACAGAATTTACCATTTTCATTGAAGATCGCGATCCGCCTTCCATTGACGGTAAAAGCCTTTCCGCGACCTTCTCGTATTGCTTTCGTTTTCGTGACTGTAGTGTAATCAGACATTTTTTACTCCTTAACGCTTCCTAAAGTAATCCCTTGTACAAACTCGCGCTGCATCGCTAAAAAGAGGACAACAATCGGCATTAGCGACAGCAATGTGCCAGCCATCAGCATACCGTAATCTTGACGATAGATACCGACGAGATTTGCTAAACCGATTGGCAGTGTGTATTTTGCTTCATCTCGCAAAATGATGAGGGGCCAGAGATAACCGTTCCATGAACCTAAAAACGAATAAATAGTTAGCGCACCGAGTGCCGGTTTGATAATAGGCAGTACTATCCGGTAATAGATCCCAAACTCGGAGCAACCATCAATACGCGCTGCATCAAGCAGCTCCGACGGAATCGTGACAATAAATTGACGCATCAAAAACACGCCGAACGCGCCAACTGAAAATGGGATGATAATCGCCTTATAACTATTCAGCCATCCGATGTCGTACATCAATCCAAACAGAGGCACAAGCAACACCTGAAAAGGCACCATCATGGAGGCGAGAAGGATCCCGAACAGGATTTTCTGACCGCGGAATTGATACTTCGCAAACGCATAACCGCCAAGGGAACAGAAAAACAGCGTGAGAAGCGTTGACGCAGTGGCGATGAAAATACTATTGATAAAGTAACGATTATACGGTACTGTCTTCCAGAGGTTCCGATAGTTTGAGGTTAATTTATCCCAGACGATTGACAGATAAGACGGTTGATGTATTGATAATTGTAGAAACAATTGATTCTCTGGTCCCGCTTTTACTATAGACGGGGCTGCGTCGTCTGTTTCAACTGGATGCATCGTGATATGTGATGATTCCAACTCACCGGGGATGCCGTGAAGTCGCCATACAGCGTCTTTCCATAACGCACTCTCTAAAACGAAAGGGCGTGTCGGTTGATATGTAATGCCCTTGGTGGTATTGTTCGTAGCCTCCCCAGAGTGTAGCACAGACACGGTTAAAGAGAGACGATGGTAAGAGGCATCTCCGCGGACAGGCAGCGTAAGTCGCCGAATCCGATCAATCCGGACAGGGGTAGGAATAGTAGCCGATATATGGAGGGTGTTGCTGTCTTGAAAATTGTAGGATAGATTTGCAATCGTCTGTGTATCCTCGGATGGACGAATGCGTGTGTGCGTCTCCGATGTTGTCTCCCATTTTACGCCTTCAATTGGTGTGCGATTGAAGGCAATATCTTCTATCTGGAGTGTTCCAATTGCAACTTCACGGTATACTGAACTCCAGATGGTGTCAACCGTCTCTGGAATAACTGCGTCCCGCACTGCTGTAACCACAGATGCTGTTGTGCCACGCCATACTTCATCTGGCAAAGTGATTACCAATTGTTGCCACAACCCTTCTGTTATTTCGGTCCGCAATTCCTCGGACGGAACGTAATTGGAAAGTTGTGCGTTTGCTGCGATGTGTACTTGTGCTTTCGCCCAGATTGCCTGTGTAAGTTCAGGCTGTAGCCCTTCCCACACCGTTTCATCTACCACGATCGGCTTCTCAATTTTCGGATACGCATCTTCAACAATATAAGGCGATGCTGCGACGCGCGGCGGAAAGCTCGGAAACCATTGAATTGGAACAGCGAAAATCTCATTTGCGTTTTTAAAAGAGGAAGTCAACAGCCATAGCAACGGGACCATCGTGCAGAAAGCTGCAGCCACTAAAAGGAGGTAACCTGTACCTCTGAAGATTTTCGTTTCAACACGTTGACCTTTCCTACGCTGGTTCATCCTGTAATCCTAATTCGGATAGTTCTACGGCGCGTGCCCGTTGGATATCATCCTGATATTTGAAAACGCAGCCAAGGGTCTCTGCAACGACATCCGCGTCCAGCTGCCCCTTACCGAGAGCGATGAGTGCCAATGCCCAATCCAGTGTTTCAGCGACACCAGGCTTTTTATAGTAATCTCCCTGCCGCCAGAGTTGCATGATCCGGCATAATTGTTGTGCAAGGTGTTCATCAATCTGCGGCAGTTTCGTCTGAACAATCGCTAATTCCTTTTCTATAGTAGGGTAGTCAATCCAGTGATAGAGACAACGCCGTTTGAGTGCTTCATGAACCTCTCGTGTTCGGTTTGAGGTTAGCACCACATAAGGGATGTGTTTCGCTTGGATTGTGCCGATTTCGGGGATGGTGATCTGGAAATCGGATAGGATTTCGAGCAGGAACGCCTCGAATTCGCTATCACTCCTATCAACCTCGTCAATGAGCAGAACAGGCGGTCCATCGCCATCGGTCTGGATAGCCTCAAGGAGAGGGCGTTTCAGGAGAAACGTCTCGCTAAAGAGGTCGGTGCCGATATCTTCTTTGTCGCGACCGCGTGCCTCGTCAATACGGAGTTGCAAAATTTGCCGTGTGTAATTCCATTCGTACAACGCGTTGTTTGCGTCTAATCCCTCATAGCACTGCAATCGAATGAGTTTCGCACCTGTAGAATCCGCAAGCACTTTAGCGACTTCTGTTTTGCCGACACCGGGTTCGCCTTCAAGAAAGATGGGCTTTTTGAGGTGATGCGCGAGATAAAGGGTTGTTGCTAAACCCTTATCAGCGATATAGGCATGTTTTTCACATGCAGATTGAACGTTTTCGATGGATGTAAACATTGTGTAAAATGTAAATAGACTCCGTTTGATATTGCAAAATTTTGGATGTATTATACCGAACTCATGTTACTCAAATAGTTGCCCCACGGGACAGGTAAACCCTAGCACGACATCCTCACCTGTCAACGTGGCTTCGCGCGTAAGTGTCTCAATGTCGTTTTCAGAACGATACGCCATCACCGTTTTGGCAACAGGATCAAGTACCCATTTCCCGCAAGGCACGCTCATAATCTTCGCGGTAATCAATATCCCGTAGCACACTATCTGTATCTACGGTAACATACTGAATATCATCGCCATACTTTTTAAAGAGTGTTCGCACGCCGTCACTCTCTGGAGTTAGTGCCAGAATATCAATCGCATACTTCTGATCAAAGATAACCGGATGACCGCGCCTATAGTTATAACTCGGTAAGGCTATTCCCTTCTCCGTTCGCTGATAGGCATCAACAACCTGATCAATCAGCGTGGATGTAATAAATGGTTGATCGACAAGCATCAGAGCAAAGGCATCGCTTGCTTCAAGTGCCCGTATGCCTGTTTGTGCGGAGGTTAACATACCCTCGCGATAATCAGGGTTAAAAACGGTTTTGATCGGACGTGTTCCCAATTGTTCTTGAACGTCTGATGCATGGTGTCCCACAACGACGATAACCTCATCGAACTTGGCGCCGAGCATATTGTCCACCACGGTTTCAACAATAGTGCTTTCGCCAAAAGGCAGTAGCTGCTTCGGTGCTCCCATCCGAGTAGAGAGTCCTGCAGCAAGGAGTATCCCCGATATGCTTTTTTGATATGCACTGGCAAGTGGCGCGCTACACATGGTTTAATACCGAATGCCGAAAGTCTTATATTCCCCAGTGAACGGACGCTCGTCAGCGTCAAGAGAATCTACTCTCGCAAAGCGCGGTCCCTTCTTTAATAAAGTGACTAACGCATCTAACTGCGCCTTATCGCCTTCTGCGACGACTTCGACTTTACCGTTTGGTAGATTCTTAGCATATCCATTAATGCCGAGCTGCTTCGCATTCATCTGTGTGAAATTGCGGAATCCTACACCTTGGACTTTTCCACTAATTAGCACAAACAGTTGTATTTTCCGGTTGACTTCAATCGTGAGCATCACAGGTGTCCCAAGTTTTGGCATCAAGGCATCGTTCTTTTTATAGATGTTCTCTTCTTCCGATTCAGGCAACGGATTCTGGAAGAGCGCACTCGCATCGAACCGCTTCAAGGCGACAATATCGTTGCTCATAAATGCCTGCGGGATCATCGCGTCTTCATCATCGCTGTCCAAGTCTGCTACTACCCGTGAACCGGAGTAGACCCAAGCAACCTGTTGCATCGTTTTTTGGGTTTTTACATTGGAAATTAGTTCTTCGGCACGAACTTTTTTCGCTTTATCGCCATCTTTCCATTCAACATAAATAAGAAACTCGGTTCCTTTTGGCGGTGTCGGTTCATCTTTTTCTTCGTCGTAGCCGGGCGGCGTACCTACCGCGACACCCAGTTTTTCAAGTGCCTCGTAAATTTCCTTTGCTGTTGCATTGACAACAACAATACTCTCATATTCCTTGCCGTTGTGTCCACAAACGAGATATTCAACGGCTCCTTTCAAATGTGCATCATATTCACCGAGGGCTTCAGAAATTTTACCCTCTAAGACAAGTTTCTGCTCCTTCTCCTTAATTTGGAGATGCCCATCTGCCCATCCAATATTTGACAGTGTTATGAGAAATACACCGATACAGATTATCGTTCCTATTTGCCAAACGTTGATTTTTACTTTTTTCATCGGATAACTCCTTTTTTAAACGTATAAGTTATCAGCCGCGGGATCTTTGTGGAATAGGCAGAATTCGCAACTGTCCCAAGAGCCTCTTAACTGATAACTGATAACCATTAAAAAGTATACCGCAAACCATTAAAAATTTCCACATCATGTTTACGAATACCGGTTGGGGGTTCACTATCGTAGCGGAGATTCACTCGGAGCGGAAACGCTAACTTCGTTGTGAGCCGAAATGTAAGGCTCCCTTGAAAAAGAATGCGATAGTCCTCAAAACGCCGTGTATGAGCCTGATAATACCCAGTCGCACTTGTTGTAATCCGTTCATCGAGTTGTCCAGTCCAATTGATATAGTTCGTTGATCGAATGATACGGGTTGTAATCTCACCCACATCTTTGTCATTAATGCGCTCATGTTCCGACATTGCACCGATCCCGAGATAGATATTAAATTTAGAACTTGACGGATGCAAGTCGAACCGAATCCCACCACCTACCAAATTCCGATCGCTTAAGAGAATAGATTCGTTGAATTGTTTTTGAACGAAAGATTCAAAAAGGACATGCTGCGTCAGGCTTCGGATAATTCGCGCATGTGCCATGCCCTTATTGATAAAAAAAGCACCGCTTTTCCGACCTTGCTGGAGACTCCCAAAAATAAAACCGTGATACACCTTTGACAGATAATCCGAGCGAAACCGAGTACGCGCTGTAAACAGATCTGTATTGCCGGTACGATAGGTTAAATCCAAGTTAATGCTGTTATACCAACCCGGATCCAACCGCATCTGCCGGATCGTTTCGCCTGTGAAGATATTCACCTGTGCCGCGAGCGAGGAACAACAGAAAAGAAGTAAGACAAAACAGATACCGACAATTCGTCTGTATCTGTTCTGATTGGGAGGATTGTTAGCAAGGGACATTTAGTTTTCTATCCTTTACTATACTAAAGTTTGGACAGTATTTTTCCGGGTTTCTTAGCGTTATAGACACAAGCGAGCTTGCGGAAAAATGAACGCCAATACACCGAATGCATAGCCCCGCAGAGGCGACATGTTTATAGAATTGTTCAGACAGATATTTGACCATCCTTTTTTGTCAGATTATTTCAGCAATTCCTCTCTTGCTGGTCTTTCATAGTTGCTTGGTATTTTATTCGCCCCCAATCCCATTCAGGAGTAAAGCCCGCACATTCTCTAAATTTTTCACTTGCGCCTATGAGACGATCCGTGTGGACATGCATGATTAAGAACCACACCTCTTGTTTATTCTCATTCGTTTCTGCATAGTCGAGGGCTTTTCTATACCATAGCATAGCTTTCCCTAATTGCTTGGATTCTTTCATATCCCTGCCTTTATCTTTGAAAGACTGGTATTTTACTGCGTCGCTTTTTCCTGTGAGTGATAAACTCATTCCGATAAATGAGAAAAGTGTTCCAAGCCATGTAATTGGATCAAACATAAAAATACCCTTTCATTATTCAATACCTTCGCCAAATTATCCGGGTCTAATTTGAGGGGAGGTGTAATGAATAG
>VXZK01000349.1 GCA_009845545.1 Candidatus Poribacteria bacterium | reverse complement strand
AAATCTCAAAAAAGTCAACAACTTTATCGTAAACTCAACATTGAAAGACTACTAGTAGTGCTTCAAAGTTGAGTTTATGGGTAAATTAGGTTTGTAGTAGGGCAATTCATTGCCCGTTTTTGACTTGTGGACGTGCGATAAATCGCACTACTACGAACCGATTTTCCTCAAGTTCAACATTGAAAGACTACTAGTAGTCTTTCAACTTTGAATTTGAGGGTATTCTAGCCGCGGGTTATCCGTAGGGGCGAGGTTCCCTCGCCCGATCCTAACCAGATACCCATAAACTCAACATTGAAGAAATACTAGAAAAAGAAGATAGTGTACAAACGAAAAAACTTGACAGAAAAAACAGAAAAATTGATAATACTTGCCAAAATCTGAAAATAGGAGGATTCTGATGAAGAAATTAATTTTCTGGTGTTTTGTCTCCCTGATTTTCTGCGGAATTATTGCTTACCTTATTCCGAATGATACAAAAGACTTGAACAAAGAAAGTAAACGGGCTTCAAAACAATCTGTCCAAAAGCGAGATCCGTTTGATTTGAAATATCAACTCTCAGCATGGGACGGTCACCACTATGAAGTTGTGAAATACGTTAAGGCGCGCATGCATGATCCTAAATCTTTTGAACATGTTGAAACGAAGCCTTATAGTTACCGAGATGGTCGGTTGATTCTAATGAAATATCGAGGCACTAATTTATTTAATGCTGTTTTAACCTATCACATACTGCTCAAGGTCAATATGAAAGGAGAAGTGCTTGAGGATGTGACCCACCTTGCCAAACAACTATTACCAGATTATGAAAGGGAGTAACACGCTATGAAAATCAGACAACACATATTTTTGGAACTAACCTAACCCAAAAGCGGTGGATTCCCTGTTCACCACTTTTTTTTATCAAGGAGATCATATTATGAATTGGGATTATACAGGTAAACAATTACAGCAGCTCAGAAATCATGCTGGTCTTACACAAAGAGAAGTAACTGATATGTTAGGACTGAAAGATACAGCTAACATTTCTGTGTAGTGCATACGCTTATTAGGGCCACAATTTCGCAAAGTTAAGATAAGGTTTCTCTCTGAAATTCCATAGGTGTCAAATACCCTAACGCCGAATGTGGGCGTTTCTGATTATAGACGTGTGTGATAAACTGCCCGATGCGTTCTCTCGCTTCGTGGATGTCGTGATAGTCGTTGAGGTGAACTTCTTCTTCCTTGAGCGTTCGGATCAACCTTTCAGCGTATCCGTTCTCCCAAGGACACCCTCTGCGAGCTACCGAAATCTCAATACCATGATGCCTGAGAGTTGAGAGATAAGCACTTGAAAGATACTGCACGCCTTGATCGGAGTGATGGATCTCCGGAACGCTCTGTGCTAACGCTTGCTCTAAGGGTTTCAAGGTCAGAGTTTGCGTCAAGTGCCGACTCAGCTGCCACCCTCTGATCATTCGGGTGAAGACATCCATGAGCAGAGCGACATAGATGAAGCGTCCTTTCAGGCGGACGTAGGTAATATCACCGACCCAGACCTGATCGCAGCGACAGATATCCAAGGTCTTCAGACGATTCTGCCAGGGCTGCCGACGCTCCATGGAATGGGTCGTTTGACACGCACGTTTGACGGCAACCGAGAGGTTGGCTTCTTTCATCAACCGGGCAACGCGTCGGGTCCCAACGTTGTATCCTTGGCGCAGGAGCAACGCTCTGATACGTCTATATCCATATTTTGGATACTCCAGACATAATGCCTCTATTTTCTCTCGCAGCTCGCCTTGAGAGGGATCGCTTTTCGGGTGAGAATAGATGAGGCTCCGGTTGAATCCGAGTGTTTGGCAAATCTGCCGAACCGAATATGAAGAAACGTTTCGCACGGTTTCCACCATTTCTCGTTTCGCCGACGGGGTTAGTTCAACCACGTTGCGACTTTTTTTTCAATGTCTAACGCCACGGTCAACCGCCCAACGAGCTGCTCGAGGTGAGCAATCCGTTCCGCAGCGTCCGTAGAAGCTTTATCCTTCGAGCCAAACAGAGATGCGAAATTTTCAACCGCTTGCTGCTTCCACTTCGACAACTGTTGTTCGCTGAGGTTGTGGCGTCTACACAGTTCTGCTTGTGAACTTTCACCGCTGAGGGCCTCAAGCACAACTTCTGCTTTAAACTCGGGAGTGTATCTCGTTCGTTTTGTCATCGGAATACTCCTTTCAAGTAGATTGTTAGTATATCACAATCTTGCCTTAGAGGGTGGCCCTAATTTCCGATGGCAGTACACTGACTGGGAAAATGATAGAGTTGATGTACCACCTAGACATAGAGAAAGATTGCTTACAATTTATGGTGTTAGTAAAGAACGACCACAGGCGGTAGAAAATGCTGTTCGTGAGCTAAAACTCCTAATAACGTGAGTTTGATAAATATCGGATTTACGTAGCGTCCACTGTTAATTTATCTCTTATGCCCCACAAACTGGAAGTTTGTGGTACGTTTCACGCCTCTGTGATGCGAAAATGGAACTCGCAACACATCCGAAATGATTATTCAAACTGGCGTTAATACGCATGCGAGCAGAGAACGATAGAGGAAATATAAACTATAAACTCATCAAACTCGCGAATGAAGGTGTTGACGAGGTTATGAATTTTCTATTATAGTGAAGCCGATAAATAAATGGACATCTTTGTAGCATAAACTTCCCAGTT
>VXZK01000108.1 GCA_009845545.1 Candidatus Poribacteria bacterium | reverse complement strand
AACTGGGAAGTTTATGCTACAAAGATGTCCATTTATTTATCGGCTTCACTATAACAGTACTCAGTTTTCAGTTAAGAGGACTCTTGTAACTGACAACTGTTAACCATTAACCCAACTTGCTACCTATGTGATTTTAGACGTAAGAACACCGTTTTTCAGTGAAAAGCGGTCATTTTTGCGAAAAACTTGGCGTGTTTCCTGTCATTTTCGGCACGAAGAGGCACAGGCTAACAGCCTATGCTACAAAGTGGCAACTTGGGTTAACCATTAACTAATTCAACCGACAACCGATAGCGCATAAAAATTTTCTCTTAACCGTCTACATCAACGCGGATAGAGAGTTCTTCTAACTGATCATCCGATACAACAGAGGGCGCGTGCGTCAGCGGGCAGAGTCCCTGTTGTGATTTCGGGAACGCGATGACTTCTCGGATGTTCTCCTCGTTCCGCATCAGCATTACCATCCGATCAAGTCCGGGTGCGATGCCAGCATGCGGCGGTGTGCCATACGACAACGCGTCTATGAAATAACCGAACCGGCTTTCGACCTCTTCTGGTGTAATGTTCAGAATGTCAAAGACCTTCTGTTGGATATCCCATTGGTGGATCCTGACACTTCCGCTACAGATTTCGTACCCGTTGCACACGAGGTCGTAGTGTTGGCTCTGAACTTTCCCAGGGTCGGTATCTAACAGCGGTAATGTCTCTTCTGTTCCACCGGTGAACAGGTGATGAAACGGTTCATAGCGATTCTCTTCCTCGTTCCACTCAAACAGTGGGTAATCGACAATCCAGAGGAAGTTGTATTGGCTTTCATCAATAAGGTTGAGTTTTTTTCCGAGATGAAGGCGAAGATAGCCGAGCGCATCAGCGACGACCTTCGGCTTGTCAGCGACGAAGAACATGATGTCTCCGGGTTGCGCGCCTGTTCGCTCTTGTGCGGTTTCGAGTTGCTCGGCTGTGAAGAATTTGACGATTCCAGAGGAGAAACCTTCTGCCGTGACTTTGACCCATGCCAACCCTTTCGCGCGGTAGGTGGCGACGAACGCGGTTAGGTCGTCAATGTCTTTGCGTGAGAAGTCCTCACCACCGGGTACAGCGATGGCTTTGACCTGTCCACCGCTGGCTAATGCCCGTGCGAATACCTGGAAGTCGCAATCCGCCATGACATCGGAGAGGTCTGTGAGTTCCATACCGAAGCGTGTATCAGGTTTGTCGTTTCCGAAGCGTGCCATCGATTCGTGGTAGGGGAGTCTTAGAAACGGGGTTTGGACAGGAATATCGCCTGCCTCCTCAAATATGCGTTTCATCAGCCCTTCGGTTACCGCAAGTACATCGTCTGTGTCTGCGAAGGACATCTCAATATCCAGCTGCGTGAACTCCAGCTGCCTGTCGGAACGGGTATCCTCATCGCGGAAACATCGCGCGATCTGGAAATATCGGTCAACACCGCTCATCATGAGGATCTGCTTAAACTGCTGTGGTGATTGCGGAAGCGCGTAAAACCGACCCGGATAGTGGCGGCTCGGCACAAGCACGTCGCGCGCGCCTTCAGGCGTGCTGTTCATCAAGATCGGTGTCTCAATTTCAAGGAACCCCTGCTCGTTCATGTAGTTGCGTGCCGCGAGGGCTGCTTTGTGCCGCATTGCGAGTGTTTTTTGCATCTCAGGTCTACGCAGGTCGATGAAGCGATAGCGCATCCGAATGTCTTCCGCGACATCAATATCGTCTTCAACCGGGAACGGCGGCGTTTTAGCAGTATTCAAAATGTGCAGAGAATCTACAGCGACCTCAATTTCGCCTGTATCGAGTTCAGGGTTGACAGTGCCTTGATAGACGATAAGACCGGCTTCTTCGTTCTCAATGTGATATGTCCGATTGTTTTCGACATCAGTGACCAGCCACCGCTCGCCTTGGACTCGGGTTGCCACTTCAATTTCTTCAGAGAGCGTATATTTGGTGTCTACATCGGAGAACAGGGATCGGAATGCTGGAGACAGCGTGCCTTCGGCGAGCTCTGTTTGGTAAGCCGCGTCGGCATGAAAAAGCAATTCACCGGGTTCGCGTTCGCGGACCGTGCCGCTGACGTTCAGCACAAATTCACTTCTGACAGCATCCGCAATAGCGTGTGCTTTTTCGTCAATCTGTGGGTCAAAGACGACCTGTGTGATGCCTGTTCTGTCGCGTAAATCGGCGAAGATAACACCGCCGTGGTCGCGACGCCGTTTGACCCAACCGTTGAGTTGCGCGGTGGTCCCCGCGTCAGTTAAACGCAGATCACCACAATAGTGGGTCCGTTTTAAGGAAGATTCTTGAGACATGGTGTATTCTGTATTCTCCTTTTATTTTTTCAATTTATCAAGTTCGTTTTGGATTTGTTCTCTTTCAATCTGTAAGTTCTGTAAATCACTTGCATTTGGCGTATTCTGGATGATTTGATCAAGTGCGTTTAACGCGTAGTCATAGTGTTCTATCTGTTTTTGCTGTTGATCTGTGGCGGCGTAAACGTTTCCGAGGAAGTAATGGGCACGCCACGAATTCGGGTCTGCCGCAATGGCTTTTTGCCCGTATTTTTCGGCTTCATCTGTATCTTCGAGTATCAAGTGGAGTTGGGACATCGCAGCGAGAATCGGCATAGGTAATTCAGACTCTTGTTGTTCTAAGCGTTTGTATGTGCGAAGTGCTTCTTTGTAGCGTGCTTGGCGTTGATAAAGCGGTCCCAGGATTAGGTAGACATCCGATCGACTCGGCTCATGTCTGAGAAATTCTTCAAGTTCTCTTGAGGCTTTTGCGAGCTCGCCTTGCTTCTCATATAAGATTCCGAGATGCAGGTGTCCCTCAATATCATCAGGATTTTGTGCCATTATCTTCCGCACTTCTTGCTCCATCCGCTGAAGTTCACTCTGATCCCCCTCGCGAATTGAGCCAGCGACAACACCGAAGTTATAGCGGATTGTCTCATCAGCGGGGTTGATCAACACCGCTTCGTTCATGAGAGTAGCGGCATTTTGGTATTTTCTACTTGCATAAGCGATCTGTCCAAGGATTAATTTCTCGGTGGCTCTAAAGTAGGTATCCAATTTCTCACGAGTTGCTCTTTGCTCCGCGAGTGTTGCACCATAGTTTGTTAGATACGGCAGTACCCGTTCTCGGTATTTAGCCATACCTTTGACGTTTTGCGTTGTTGTGCCTATGAGGTCTGCGCCACGGAAGAATTCCAACCGCGGACGATTGTCAGTATGGATCGGTCCGGCACCGACGTATTTGTGCACTGTTTCGGGTCCCATCATAAATGAATCCATGAGTGACATGCCGTCCAAGTCATCTGCGGCGAGCCCCTCGCGGATACTCGCTATCCGGGCACGGTCGATGAAGTTTTTGTAATTGATTCGGAGCGGTTCACGCGTGCCGATGAGAATTACGAAATCAGGTGTATATTTATACCAGAGCGTTGTCTCCGGGAACACCTCAATGAAGGTGCGGACAATCATTTTGTAGTGTGCTTCTGGCAGCCGATGCAACGGTACCCATTGGCACATGATACCGTCTTCTGTGAGAATTTTGCGGCACAAACGGTAAAAATCGGCAGTGTAGATATTAGAACTCCCCGCACTGACAAGCGGGTGGATGATACCTGTCGAGATCATGTCGTATTTCGTCTTCGTCATTAGAATATGGTTGCGTCCATCGTTGAGTTTGTAGTTAAACAGGGGGTTTTCAAACACATTTTCGTTGACGTGCGTAAAATACTTTTGTGCTGCAGAGAGCACACCGTTGGACAACTCTATTGCATCCACCTTTACACCGTGTTGGGTTATCGAATGTGAGGTGAGTCCCATACCAAATCCGACGACGAGTGCGCGTTTCGGACGTGGGTGTAATAATAACGGCAGATGCGCGATGACGCGATGCGATGGCGAATCCCAGCGCGAGGCATCCGCCGCCTGATTTGTATCGACATAGAGGCGATAGACACCTTCATCGTCTTTTAAGGTTGTTACCGTGGCATCCACCTCTTCATTGTAATCAACAAGCGTATCACCGGGGCGTTGGGTTTTAAAAATTGCGCTCTTCAAGAAAAGCGGTTGATTCACGGTGAGCAGCAGGATCCCTGCTAACCCAGCGTTGAGGATCGGCATCCCGATGCCTATCCCTTGTAGGAGTGATTTTCCAGTCTCGGTCCGCCACCGACTTTTCAAGATGAGCAGGCATCCGATACCTGAGTTCAAGGCTACCGTTAAGACAATACTCGGACGGATACCCAAGAGCGGAATCAAAATAAACCCTGCACAGAACGATCCGAGAATGCTTCCGACTGTGTTAACGGCGTAGACGTTTCCGATGCTTTTGCCAAGTTGACGTGCGCTGCCGGTGTAGATTTTCGTTACCAGCGGAAAACTTGCTCCCATCAGAAAGGTCGGCAGACACATCACGAGGAAACAGGAGAAAAAAGTCCAGAACCTGCTCAATCCGAAAGTGGATTGGAAAGCACGACTCAGCCCATACAGCTCCTCAAACGCTGGCATCAGGATCAGCGCGAACAGCCCGATACCGAGTTGAAAGATCCCGAAAATTGCGACAGGCTGTTTGATTCGGTCAACCCAGCGTGCAAGCACCATGCTTCCCAAAGCGATGCCGAACAGGAACGCTGCAAGCATCGTTGCAAACGCGTAAGTCGTGCTACCGAGGAAAAAGACCATGATACGGGTCCATAACACCTCATAAGCCAAAGCACAGAAACCTGAGATGCCTATTGCCCACAGTACCAAATGGTTTTCGGTTTTCGGTTTTCGGTTTTCAGTTATCTCTGGCTGACTGTCAACATCTTCTGTTTCTGACACCTTTCGTGTTAATACTAACGCGATTGCTGCGACAGCGAAATTGATAGCGATGCCAACGCCGAGCGTCCATCGGATACCTAACGCTTCAATCAGGAAAAAGCCTGCTGTCACAGTACCGATGACTGCGCCGAATGTGTTCAGTGCGTAGAGGATCCCAATGTTCGTACCGAGCTGCTCCAGCCTTTTCACAAAGAAACGGGTTAGGACAGGTAGTGTACCACCCATCAATGTGGACGGAATTAACAGGACCCCAAAAGTTAGCACGAATCGGATGAGTGAGAGCGTATAGAATTCTGATGTGATATTGCGATGAATCAGGACATAGAGTGCGCCCAGTACGGTTAAGATAAGTGGCCAGACAAGACAGAACGCACCGATACCGGCTTCCAAGAGTGCGTAAATCCGCAACGGTGATTGCGTGCTTTCGTCAATCTTTTTCCCGAAGTAGTAGCTGCCGAGCGCGAGTCCACCCATGAACGCTGTGAGGACAGTGCTCGTTGCGAAGACGGTGCTACCGAAGATGAGCGTGAGTTGCCGCATCCAGATGACTTGATAGATGAGTCCGCTGGCACCGGAAAAGATAAAGATGAGCCAAACAATGGGTTTAATGTATCGCATTTTTCTTTACAAATAAATAGAACAGTTTTGGTTACTTTATCCCCCACATCATTTTGAACGGCTTCGCCCAATTATCCAGACGTTCGATCACGTCAGTAGCACCATCACTTTCGCACCTCTCACGGAATTCAACGTAAGCATCTCTTAGAAATTCCATTGCCGCTGGATTCAACGCAACGCCAACTAATCCCTGCACACTTCCGGCCCTATGGACATAGGATCGTGCCTCAGCCCGGAAAGCGGCGTGTTCGTCGGCTATTTTTCGACTGTAGGCGAACTCAAATATAGGAAGGAGTTCATCCAATGATGTGGATAGCGGATAAATCGCGTGACCATGTGGATCGGAATAACGCTCGAATTTACAATGGTTGCTTAAACGTTCCACCTCTTGCTTTTCTATCCAAACCGCGAAGCGCGGTGATCCAGAAAAGGTAACACCAAATATAGGACGACGTTCTACGTAAAGAGCGCAGTAAGATTTCTGGAATTTAGGACTTAAGTCCCAACCTTTTTTTTCAACCAAATTCAGAAGTTCAGCAACTTGAGCGTAAATAACTCCGACTTTATTTTTATGCTGCGTTTCGTAGTGCTCTTTACGTTCTTGAGGTACCAGATATTTAACCCGATCAATTGTCCACGCTTTGTCCGGAGTTCCGGTTCCTTGCTGCAGGTCACTATCAAAATCAACTGCTATTTCTGGTTCCTCACCGTAAGGTATTCTTAATCTCTCTGGGTTCCATATCCGCTTGGCGAGTTGTTGATAGAGTTTTTGTCGGTCATCAAGGTTTGCCTTTTTGAAGTTGGGACATGGATGGAACTTTAATCGACTTCTTTGAATGAAATTTTGAAAATCAGTGTTCCGCTCATAGGTTCGCTCATGAAGGCTTTGGGCGAGCAGGTTTTCATTGAGGTAATCCTCTAATTTATCCTCATAAGATTTATTGCTGAAGTCTTTATTGCGTTTTGGGGGAAGAAGTAGTAAACCCCCAATGCGGTCTCGATATTCCTGAAAATCATATTCATGATCGAATTCTTTATCGTGGAGTTCTGGACGGTTTGCCCAGATATGTTCAATATCGTATTTTATGTACTCCTGATAACATGAATTTTGACCTGATTGGGTTTCCACATAATCGGTTATCCGCGCAAGCATAAGGCGAATCTTGGGACGGTTATTGCCTTGCAGTCCATACTGACTATTGTGAGCGAAAGTCACGTCATCTTCCTTAAGTTTCTCATACAGTAATTTAGCCAATTCGCAGGTGTTTTTGCCTCGAATATCACGTATGAGTGAAAACATGGGTTTAACCATGCTGTTCTGCTGAATAGATCGATAATTCCAGAGGTACCGATGGATAAAGATGTCAAGATATCTGGCAACGATTTGTATCTTCCGAATACTTTCTCCTTCCGGTTCGCCTATCAGTAATGGAGTTAACAAGACTGAATACTGAAGCGTGAAATTGTGCTGTGCGTTATAATAGACACATTCAAGTCCGGGTGTAAGCGATTGTGCAGCTTGTTGCAAGCGGCAATACCAATGACTATAAAATTCAAAATCTCTTTCGATGAAGTCTGCGAAGTCATCACTTGATATGAGCCCCAATTCGCTTGCCTGATTACGAACCCAGCGGTGGAATTTATTACCGATTAAGTTAAAATCGGTCTGTCTCTTGGCGTATTGACTACGCAGCCACGCTTTGATGGCGTTTTCAGCCTCGTCCTTGCCGAGATTGTGCAGATCTTGGATTCGGTTACGCCAAGTCTCATTTGCACTGTCTCTTTGGAAACTGGTCATTTTGGTTAGCAAGTATCCTTTGAGCATATCAGTGGGATTCAGTGGTAACCCTCGGTCATTCATTGTCTCAAATATAGTGTAGGCATCGTCGTCATCAGGGGCCGTGATTTCTACGAAATAAACCTTATCAAGTAACCAATCGAGGAAATATGGAAGTGGCTGTCCTCGTAATTCCTCAGGAAATTTGCCTTTAATATAGTCAGAACATGCCACGATGTTGCGGATCGACTCTGGCTCATTGCTGTCATCAAAACTTTTATTTTCATAAAGTGATCTCAGGCAGTGGGCCCGCTCTGGAACATCCAGACTGAAAGAAATTTTTCCAGATTCTTCGGAGAGGATGAGGTCAACTATATCAGATTTATCCGCGCTATCATCAGAGATATGGTATAGATTGATAAGGAAAAGCATCAATGTTGTGAGCCTCTGTTGGCCGTCAACAATCGACTGTTCGTTAGTCTTCTCCTTTTTGCTGATGACAATCGATCCAAGAAAATAATGACTGTAGTTGTCTACCGCTTCATAGTCGTGATTCTCCTTGTAGTTCTCCAAAAATTTGTTGGTTAAGTCATCAAGGAGTTCTTCTACCTGCTCCTTTTGCCAATTGTATTCACGCTGGTAGTAATCAAGGGTGTATCTATTGTTAAGCAGTTCTCGGACTGTTTTGGTTTTACTCTTAATAATCTTTTCTGAGGTTTCAAGTACACCTGATTTCATCCGTCGTAATTCGGAAATAAATCTGCTAACTTCAATTGGATCAAGTTCTTTTTCAAGGGTATCTATACCCCGATGCATCACATCTTCAATAGGGGATTCACCCATTGCTTTTGCGAACGCCTCAATTTCCTCAAGTATTTTATCTTTCATGACTTTTTTCCTTTTCAAGTTGAGTCTCCAAAAAATCAACAGGGTTTTGGAGGACGACCCGCAAGGGCAAAACTCTTTGCACTTTTAACCGATTGAACCGTCTCAAGAGGCGATCATCGCCTGTAAGTAAGTAATCACAGCCAGCGCGTTCTGCACATGCGATATGTTCTGCATCGTACCTGCTAATTGATGAGAGTGTCTGAATCTGATCGGCTAAGCGGCGAATATCATCCGCTGGAATAATTGAACAGAAACAGGAAGAAGTGGACTGCCTTATTACAATTTGACGTTCAACCAGATTTTGATTAAGACTGTTTTCCACATGAAGGACGTAAGACCAATAGATTGTATATCTCTGGTTCCGAGCCTCGTCCAAGATAATGTCTACTGCTCTCGCTTCACGAGACATCCGAAGTTGTGTTTGATCGTTAAAAGGACGACAATAAAGGTTGAGATCAAGATACAGCGTAAGTTGTCCCATCACATCCTTCTAATCTCCCATGAATAGTACGAAAATTCTCAGCGGGTGTTAAATCGTTTTTCTGGGTATTTGTTGACATGCTTAATAGGGTATCTCAAATCGCCTAAATTGTCAAGTGGAATTGCGCGGATATTCAGTTTCTAAATCGTGCTAAATTGGGTAAGTCCTATATCTGTTGTGAGGGTGCTTCTTGAACAACAGGAATGACGTAACTTCGGATTGTTAAACCGTCTATTGTCTCTGTTTCTACGCGGGGTTCTGGTTCGGCACGATGATCGAAGATGACGTAGTATCCTTCGCTGGCTCCCTCGAGCTTGAGATATGCTGCGAGTTGTTTTTTGCCGGACTGATAAGACCGGGGTCCCTCCCATATCTTGGTCTCAACGATGTATTTTTTGGCGTTGTGGAAAATCGCGAGATCAATTTTGCCGCGCCCAGTTTGCCCTTCAAGGTAGATATGCCCCCGTATTAATTGGACGAATTGATCCAGATACGCATAGAGAAGATGCTGACCGACAAATTCCTTTGGCGTATCCGGCACTAATAGAATCCGAAAGCCTGCACGTGCAATGAAATCTCTGAAGTTGTCAAGGAGCGCGTCCATCTTAATCTGACCTGCAGAGGTGAGATAATCAACCAAGCCTTGATGGGTATCCTCGGGAAAATACTCATGCTCCAACCCATTGACAAGCGGTTTGAACGCTTGCATGATATGCTGCTGATATATCGGGTTGAGGATTTCACACATCCCGTCGTTTCCTTTTGTGATGACACCGTAAGTGGCGAGTTCACTAATGATTTCGTCGTGTGGATTGAAGCGGGTGCCGCTTTCGTAAGAGGCGATTCGCATCAGGATGATTTCAAAACGCGGGTTTCTGCGGATATTGGTTATCAGGTGGTTGATATTGACGTTTGTCTCTTCAAGGAGTTGCGTATGTGCTTCTGCGAAGTGCACCATCTGGATCGTTTCACTTTTCGAGATAGCCATCTCCTCTGTCAGAATCTGTGCGAACCGATTGACGAGGAATGGCTGTCCGGCGGTTTGTCTGTGAATATTCTCAATGACCCCAGGCGCGAAGGCTTGCCCAACTTCATCAGTGTACTGTGCAAGCAGCTCGTGGACCTGATCAAGCGTGAAGTTGGGCAAAGTGAACTCGTCTTGGATATTGAACGGCGAAATAGAACGGTCCAAATTGAGTTGCGTAACGTTCTTAACGCCTACAATACCGACACTGTAAGGGCATTTACGCATAGAACGCTGCACATAGATACTGCGGAGTGACCGAAGGAAACCACGCAAAGCATCTTGAGGAATACCATCAAACTCGTCAATAATGAGGACAAGTTTCTCATCTCCGAGAAAATTTGCGAACTGTTGAAAGAATCTAAGCATTGCAACGTGATCGGTTAACTGAGTGTTTTCCAAGAATCGGCTTAGCGTTTCGGAAAGCACGCGTCCGCGTTTTTCAAGGACCCATTTAATCTCCTCGTAAATGCTTTGATAAAGTGAGGTGTAAAAATCGGATGCGGTATAGTCTTCATATACTTCAAAATTAACTTCAATTGGGAAATAGGTTTCTGCGGTATCGGCGGCGAGGGCATCAAGAGCCCATTGAAAGAACGTTGTTTTTCCAGTTTGCCGAGGCGCGAAGATAACAATATATCGTCCCAGTTTGACACGTTTGATGAAATCAGCGAGCTCTTCAACACGTGAGACGACATAATGTTCTTCAGAATTCACGGGACCAAAGGTATTAAATGTTTTCATTTTTTTATGACCACTGTTCAAGAAGTTATAACATTATATCAGAAATTAAATTATTGCGTCCTAATCTCACTAAAGTTTGGACAGCTTCTGTTCGTTTCGCAGAGTGTTTTCACCGAACATCTGCACAGGCTAACAGCCTATGCTACGAACACAGGAAACCAACAACCTATGCTACTGAAAGTCAGCAGTCCTCGTCTAACTTGTTTTCAAGTCGCTCGATGTATCGAAATGTTGTAGAAAAAATCATGTCCAGTGTGGCGATGTCCCTTGATTCTAATGGAGTACGGGAGAAGACGCGGCGCAACGATTTCAGATACGTTTCCCATTCGCTATTATACGGCGACATGCCGACCTTATCTAACAAGCGCGTAACGCGCCCATAGAACTCCTCCAAGGCGTTTACTTCGGCGTAGTCAATCTCGGATAGCGGATACTCGTCAAGACTCGCAACGAAGACCTCATACGCGAAGATTTGGACGGCTTGTGCGAGATTTAGGGACGGGTTTTTGGTCGCCATCGGCACACTTGCTGTCAATTGGCAGAGGCTCATCTGATCGGTAGACAAGCCGAAATCTTCACGTCCGAATAGGAGTGCGACTTGCTTATCTTGTGAAATTGTGGCGATGGTCTGCGCGGCATCTTTTGCAGGTACGGGCTGCGGCAGACGGACATCTCGGCGCCGGTGTGTCGTCCCTACCAAATATTGGATGCCATTAAGCGCGTCTTTCAGTTCGGGAACGACATGGCAGTTTTCAAGAATATCCTTCGCACCGTGTGCCATGTACCACGCTGCATCCACATCTTGGAACGGCACAGGATTTACCAGATAGAGTTGTGACAGTCCCATCCCCTTGACAACTCTGGCAACAGAACCGATGTTTCCCGGTTCACGCGGTTCAAAGAGAATGACTCGGATGTTGGTAAGGTTCTCCGGCACTTCAACAGGGATGGCGCGAAAATTTCCAGTCGGTTGAATCGTTTTTTTCTGGGTGGTTGTTGACATATCAATAGGGTATCCGAAATGTTTCAAATTGTCAAACCGAAATGTTGTCCGGTTTACACTATGGAGCCTCCGTGCTACGTCCATCTTCGAGGGTGTGTATTGTGCCGTGCAGATAACAATCCAAGGGGATGCCGTCTGCGAAGCTGCCCGTGATGTTGACGTGGAACTGCATTGTAGGTGTCAGGCTGGGTATTTTGAGAAAAACGGTTTTGCCATCCGCAGAGAGCGTTGCAGATTGGACAGGATGGATGTCCCTGCCCTCTTCGCCGGAACGCTTCAGCTGTGGTGAACCGTAGTTTTCAGTCCAGCGGTACTCCCAGCTTTGCACCCGCCAGTTCTCTGGATTTTGGGCGGACTCCGGTGCAAGCGGTGCGTAGAAATTGATGATTAATCCATCGCTGACAGCACAGAACGACTTAGGGGTTCGGAGGGGAGCGCCGGTCATGCGGATCCGGTAGAAACCGGTATCTTCTTGTTTGTTGGACGACCAGCCGAATAGCCCGACGAGATAGAGGTCCCCGCTGATCTGATGGAAGCGTCCACGCATCAGTCCGGTAGGCAGCTCGACACCGAGCTCGGTGAGTGCGCCTTGTACAGTTGCCTCTGTTTGGTGCTGAAGGACAGCGTATACTTTTCCAGCACCGTAACTCAGGGAGAGTAGAGAATCGCCCATTTTCCCCCAAGTACCGGCGGGAATCCAAATCGGTGCCGCCGGGGATCGGTCAACGAAGGGTGCGATCCAGCAGAGGGGCGGTTCGTAGCTGTCAGGCGGTTCGCTCGGCGGATACCAGCCCCAGCGGTTACCGTAGAATTTACCGGGATCAGTGATACGGTTCAGGCGGTTGGCAGGCATCCAGTAGCCTTCCTGATCTGTCCCATAAAATATAGGACCGGGACCAATTCCAAGCCCGTTTGATGCGCGAAATCCGTAAGCGATCACAGTAGACTGTTCCCCATCCGGTGACACTCGAATGAGTGTGCCGTGGTGCGGGTGTTGCGCGGGCAGTGCATGCCGGGCAGATTTCATGTAGTAGAAGTTTCCAGCTGCATCGGTCTGCAGGTCCATAACCTGCTCGTGGAAGTGTTCACTGTTGTAGGTGTCATTGTTAAAATTCTCGTAGAAGTCGGTTTCGCCATCTGCGTTGAGATCAACGAGGCGTGTGATCTGGTCGCGTCCGACGACGTAAATTTGCTGTCCGACAATTTTAAGTCCGAGCGGTTGGTTCAACCCAGTAGCGATACGTTGCCAGACGAGCGTGTCCAAGGGACCATTGAGCCCAGTAACAGTCCAGACATCGCCGTTCCAAGTGGAAAGTGCGGCACGATTGCCGTCTGGGAAGAAGTCGAACCCGCCGAAACGTAGCCACGAAGCCCAGGGATTTTGTGCGGGCCAATTTATCCTGTCGATTGCGAATGGTTGACCAGGATCGAGTCCACCATTTGCCGCTAACCGCGCGAAATCTGAGAGTTTCGATTCGCTGCCCTCCCATATCAGCACCGATGCGGTTGTGTCTGCAGGTCGGTCGAGGGAAACACGCTCGGTGTCGACGTGCCATTTCGCACCTGCAACCGGTTCGACCAAGGCTGCGGCAATCAGAGGCGGTTCTTGGCGGCGTTGGTAGAGCGTGTACATCTCATCAGGTGAGAGGGCGCGGTTGTATAGATGCAGGTCATCAAGCTGCCCTTCAAACCAGGGAGATTCTTCTGGAAAATCTGGTGCGGTGAACCCGATCCTCCAAACGTCATCTTCCAATGCCGCTTCTGGCTTAAGGGTACCTTTGGCAGCAATCTCGCCATCCAAAAACAGCGTCACGGCACCACTCTGATGCCGCCACGTCAATCCCACATGACGCCAAGTGCCATCACTGACAGATTGCCCATCTCCGGCAGCACCGCCGATGACACCGACCCAGCCGACATCAAACGTCAAATGCCCATCCCGGATAAAAAAGGTTTTGCCGTTGGGCACCCACTCCGATGCCTCAAGCGATTCAGCGAAGATTGTACCGTCATTCTCGGTGGCAATCCATGCAGCGAAAGTTAGGTCAGTGGTGTCGAAATCAAGAGCGAGGTTTTCGTTAAAACGGGCTTCCGCTTCGCCATCGAATGCAAGGCTATCGCCCCACTGTCCGGCTTCCCAGCGAACCCCATCAAGTACAATTGCCGCCTCCCCGGGTGGCGCGCTTACCGCATGCGAACCGCTACCCTCGTCGAAACGCCAGTGTCCGATCAAAGCAGCGTCCGTGTTCCGTTCATCTGCTGACGCGGACTGTGTAGTTTCGGTCGGTGGGCGCAGGACAACTATACACTGATCTGCACTACCGAGATCACCAAGGAGCGGCGACAGATCATCTATCGAAAGCACCGTCGGGAGGTATCCATCTTTCTCCAAGTGCCACGTCGCTGTATCCGCGTTGATTTTCAACGTTTCCACCTTGAGCTGCTGCTGCTGTATACCAATGTCTGCAGCCGTGACGAGTTTTTCCGACCAACGCTGCGCCCCCCCTCGGATCAGCTGCGTCAGATCTGCCACAGGCGGCGAGGTTTCAACGAATTGTGTCCACACATCCAACTCAAGAGTATCTTGGATCGCTGGCGTGATCAGAACTTTGGCGGAGATTGCTTGTTCAGATGGTGGGAACCGAACACGGAGTTCGTCTTTCGCTGTCTCCCACCGTGTGCCTTCCGGCGCGTCAACCAAAGCAGCGAGCAGACTGCCTTGTGCGCCTGGTGCAGTCTCTGGCGGATATAGGGTAGCCGCTGTGCCACGTGAAAACTCGTGTAAAGCGGATGCCTCTGCAGCACGGATTGTTGCAATACGGACCAGCGCACTCGATGCAGATGGAGCGAGATGGAATGTACGGGCAAAAGCGAACCCTTTTTCCTCGCTTTCAAGCGACGGGGTTTCAAGCACCGAGCGCGTACCTACTGTATACGACAAAACAACCTGGTTACCGTGAAGATACAATCCTTTCCAATGCGCCCAATCCTTGGGTAAGGGGCCAAAAGAAACAGTGCGTGTATCCTCAAAACTGCCATCCTTTGCCCAACCGGGTCCCACGGGGTTTTCCCACAGCAGTTTGCCCTCAATCGATGGAAAACTCTGATGCCAACCGTTATAGGCAACATCAGCGAAGTCAATCAACCCATCTATCCAACCCGCAGAGTAGCGCAACAGGTCTGTGTCGAACACCACCGCACCACTCGCGAGGTCCGGGGTGAGCGGGATAACCAGACCTTTGTAAGTAAGGTTATTCGCATTCGCGGCGACAGCAGTAGAAAGGTAGGGTCCATAATCCATATCCCGCCACGGCTGTCCGGTTTTAACACGCCAACCGGGTGGATAGCGGCGCGGGGCTTCGCGGTTGAGGCACCAGTAGACGCCGTTAACGACAAGGCGACGAAAGTCGCTCACTCTGAAGTCCTCTGGATGTCCCATTGTCGTTGTAAATACACGTCCACCGCCGGAGTGCGTGTGCGTCCATGCGATTGGATTGACCGTCTCTGCCCCACCACGCTCGCCTTCGGGAAATACAGGGCGACCCTGCACTAAGACCTGGGCATCTTTCGGCGGATAGTCAGGGCGGACATGGTAAGTCCAGGAGCGGACGTGAAACGCTGGACTCACACCTGTAAGGATCGGATGATTGCCAAGGGTTGTCGCATCGGTGCTTGCCCCGTGTCCATAGTGGTAAATCCAAGGTGCCCCGAGCTCGCGAGCACCGAAATTATTCCACCACATCGCCTGCTGATCTTCCGCTTCGTAGGCAAAGGCGTGCGTCGTTGTACGGAAGGCAACGATGGGACCGCCTCGGTCGATGTACTTTTGTAACAACGCAAGTTGGGTCTCAGGGAGTTGACGAAATCGCAGATACAAAACAAGGAGGTCGGCAGTCTCTAACGCCTCAAGCCCGTTGATGTTGTTCCCCTCGCCTCCTTGAAGTACGTCGTCTATGAGAAGTGTGGTGCGGAAGCCGTAGTGGTCTGCTAACACCTGAGCCAACGCGGGCATCGTTACTTCAGAACGGTACTCATTTTCGCCTACAACGAAGACGAGGTGTGGTTGTGCGTGACCAATGGATGTGAATATACAAAGCGCGAGCAAGAGACATGGTAGATAAATTGAAATTCGTTTCGCCCCTGGGACCGGGGCGTTGCGCGGGGTACTTGAACTTGACATATTTTCCCTTTCACAAATGGATTGCAGTTGCTATAATATAGTAGATTCTATAATTACTTGGACATTCAACATCGGTTCGGTTAGGGGAT
>VXZK01000153.1 GCA_009845545.1 Candidatus Poribacteria bacterium | reverse complement strand
CTATTCACTACACATCCCCTCAAATTAGACCCGGATAATTTGGCGAAGGTATTGAACAAAAGCGAACAGTTTTGAACGAAAAAGGAAACAGATTACAACTTTTTAGACGTATTAACGTCTAAATGAATAGGATAGCACAGAAAAAAACAAAATTTAACTGAAGAGAGGAAAACAAAATGGCAAAAAGAAACACAAGTACGTCGAAGAAATCAGCATCTCGTCGATTCAACCCTGTGAAAGCGAAGTTGGAATCCATAAACGAATGCTTTGAACAATTACAGAACGGGCTGCCCGCGAGCCAAGAAGCGTATATTGACGCAGACAGAATCACACATTCCTACGTTAAAAGCTGCTTCCTCATGATTATCCAACGCGCTGTGGATATCAACAATGTTATTATTGAATTTAAGGGGCAAACGCCCCCCCAACAAAAACACCACAGTTTTCTGACACTACACCAAAACAACGCGATTGATAAAAAGACGCTGGATTTTTTCGTGAAAGCCCTAAGTTACTATGAAAACATCATCAACCCTTATCAAGAGCTCACGCCCTCCGAACTCTACGATGTCTCCCAAGATCTGCTGAAGTACGGTGAAGCATACACGCATCAACTCGAAAATTACTTCGTCAATTTCTCGCCTTCAATAAAATAGGCGCGGGAGCAACCGCGCCTATTGTTTCGACATAATTCGCTGCGTTACAGACCGCGCCGATACGCCCTAATTAAATTCAAAGATACCGCCTGTCCCTTTTAACACAATATCCGGCTTAAGCAAAATCTGTTCTTCTTTTTCCAATTTTAAACCGGTTGGATGGAGGCTATAAGCGATCCTGAGCGAGAGATATTTCCCCAAATCGGCGAGTCTCTCCGACTCGGTCTTATAGATCTGCTGTTCGCTCTGCTGAGTCTGATACGCGTACCAGTACTTCAGGTAGGACCGAATGCGGTTATTAAAAATAATCTCACTGGAATTTGTGTCAATGACTTTAACTCGGGTACGACCGATAGCGGTAAGGCGAGTACAAATATAGGTAGATGTACCGGAAATTCCGCCCTGCCTACCTTGTTTCATCAGATGTCGATTATCGTCTCGCCGAGCTAAACTCGGCTTCTCAACCATCCCGACGATAACCATATCCGCCTCAAGTGCCTGCCCGAGTTTCGCTGCTAAAGCAGGGTCTTCATAAACCTGCGCCAACGTTAACCCTAATTCTATGAGTTTGTCGTCGATCGGTTTAAGTTTGCTCGAACGGTCATAAACCCACTCTGCATTCTTGAATATGATCTCGAGGCGGGTTGCAAGGTTCACGCTGATTCTTCCACCTAACTTGCTTACCTCTTCTGCCGCGCCTGCCTCAGCGTAGAGTGGGGTGATTACAATGCGCTTCGCTTCG
This sequence comes from Candidatus Poribacteria bacterium, assembly GCA_009845545.1. Lineage (GTDB taxonomy): Bacteria > Poribacteria > WGA-4E > WGA-4E > WGA-3G > WGA-3G. The sequence continues at coordinate 14,372 of VXZK01000153.1, read as the reverse complement.
CTTATCGGTGGCGGGGTGGTAATGTTAGGTTCACCACCAATGCAACCTACCATTGCAACACAGAGAAGCGGTATAAACAGAATTGTCAAGAAACGTATCACTGAAGTGTGCCTCCTATAATTTTCGGCATAACTTGAAAGCCAAATTTCCCGGATTGAAAAACCGAAAAGTTGTGCTAATTTACATGCTCTAAAAGTCTTTCTCTCGCTTCGCGAGAAAACAAATAACTGGGTCTTCGACCAAAAGGCTTAAGCTCCCCACACACAGGTTTGTAATCTCGTTTAACTGTAGGTGAGATATATGGAAATACTCCACCGCATATTGGAAACTGAATTACCAACAGCATACCACAAATTGCAGAAATAAGTCAAGCCTTATCCGACAGCCAATGCTCGAACTTCCCCAAATTCGTGTGAAAGCTTCGTCCATGAATCGCCAGTATCGGTGCTGCGATAGAGCTGCCCGCTTACACTACAAGCAATGAGAAGGTCGTTAATTTTCGGATTATGGGCAAATGTCCAGATTGTACTGTTCGCAGTTCGGCCGATATCTGCACGATCCCATGTTTCTCCCGCATCACGAGTTGAAAAGATACCCCCTTGATCACCCGGGGGACCATTCCCAGCACCGATAAATACTCTGCCAGCATCGCCATTGAGGAAAAACGCTGCACGGCAGTAGGGCCACGGATAATGTGCTTTGACATTTAACGGGGTCCACTGTTGACCCATATCCGTCGTGACACAAACATCGTTGTTCGTTGCTGCGATGATAGTTTTCGGTGAACCCGGGACTACACAAAGCCCGTGAATGTCTAAACTACTGAGCCCTTCGCTGCGCTCTGTCCATGTCTCACCCCCATCGGTGCTGAGACGCATCCCATCAATTTCAATCCCGGCATAGAGCGTTTGCGAATCTTCAGGATCAATCACAAAGGTCGTGACACGCGGGATAATCGGGATACCTTCACATTCTTGCGCCAAGTCCGCATTAAGTTGCTTCCAACTATCACCACCATCGGTAGATTTGAAAAGCGCAGAAGGACACGTCCCTGCATAAAGTGTGTCTGCTGTCTCTGGATCAATCGCTATTGACCACACTTCCCGTCCATCCATAGGGCTTGGAAGGTGATGCCACGATTCGGCAGCATTGTTTGTTCGGAAGATACCGTTCTCGGTACCTGCATAGAGGGTGTCTGAGTCACTCGGATTGACAGCTATCGCGCGAACATCGGCCTCCGGGAAGAGCCCGTTACTCACTCTGCGCCATGTGTCCCCGTTGTCGCTACTGTGCCAGACACTTTGTCCAATAGTTCCTGCATAGAGTGTAGCTTGCATCTTTTGCCCCTTTTTTCAAGAGAAGAAAACGAAATTTCTGCGGTGACACACCATCGCGTGACCACCGACTGTTTTACGAATAAAAACCGAAAGATAGTTATAAGTTATAGGTTAAGAAGAATTGGGAAAATCCATCCGCCTCTTTCTGATAACTGTTAACCTCTTAACTTATAATTTCTATATATTACTCGGTTAACGATCCTGTGTCAACAATTCGGGAATCAAGCGAAATCTGATATATAACAGATTCCGGTGCTATCTCCGGTTCAAGAAGAAACGAGAGTCTATATAGATGGATGCCCCGCACATCCTGTATGATTCGAGACATTGCCTGTGCTTCCTTATACGGGCGTTCAACTTTGCTATCAAAGAGCATCAACGTCACAGTCGGAGTTGACCCAACGAGAGATTCACTCGGCTGAGCGAGGATGTCCCAGTACCTCGGATGCACAGGATTCGGAAGGGCAGCCGTGATAAAAGTGATATGTGCACCACGCACTGCACTGTATTGATAATTAGCACTATGCGTAGCCGCGTTAATCGTTTCTGCTTGTAAACTCGGTACCAAGAGCGCTTCTTTAACACTATTCGGTAACATAACGGAACCTGAGTTACCAGGGGACAACTTTATTTTTCGAACATGGACATCACCAGTGTTATGAAATTCAATCGCATGAGCAGTACTACTGGTTCCCCCGGAATTACTTGAAAAACCGAGTGTTAACCCGCCAGCATCCTCAAATCCGATATAATCTGCTGAAAAATTACTGAGCTTCCCCTCTTGCGCGCCACTTGGATAGGAGGCGTGCCAGCGACGCGGTGAAAGAGAAAGTCTAACAGCATGATAATCAGATAGGTAGTTTGCCAGCTTCCATTGAATAAAGAGATCAGAGACTTTCTGTGTAATACCCCTCAAGGCGAGCGCATCCGCAACACCGGTGAGCGATGTACCACGGTTCTGGACAATTTCAGTCAGTGTTTCTGTACCACCGTACTGTTCATGGAGGTAGAGCATCCAGAGGAAAGCAGCACCATAGTGGGGTAGCGCGTCTGCATCCCTTTCAGGCCACGCTATAAGCGAAATAGAAGGCGTTTTTTCAAATGCATTTACATGTTCCAGCACGGAATAGCCGCAGAGAAATGATGCATATCCCGCACACCCTTCATCAACCCAAGTTGCTTCGTGTGGATCGTGCCGCCAATGGATGAGATGGAGGAGCTCGTGTGCAATGACGTTATGAGCGACTTCACTATTTGGGTTAAGCGGTTGTGTGTCAATATACAATATATCCGCTTCATTACTACGAATTGGGAACCCACGAAAACCAGGGGTCCTAAGTACACCACGACTTTGGTCTACCGGATTGAAAAAGCCTGCCGTGTACTGACTGGCATGATTCGCATCTTGAATATTAAGTAGCAGTAAAATAACCCTACCGTTTTCATCAATATCCGGCGGTACTCCGAAGAGCCCCGCTAACGTAGAATAAATTCCTTGCTGCGGATTCGCTGGTGTAGCGACATCAAAAGCACGTATTATTGATGCTACTGTTTCCGCAGTAACTCGTGTGTTCCACTCAGCCTCCTCAACGAAAATATAACAGAAACCGCCGATACCCCGTAGAACCGCAGAAACTGTATATTGTTGCATACTCCTAAAATCAGGCACAAAGAAAGTCCGTTCTGTACCAATGGGGAGTGCTGGTGCAGCTGGCAATTCTGGTGCAGTCAGGTTGCTTGGCAAATGCGGCGGCATTATATTTCCACCAGGATCCGCGTCCGTTGCTGGAAACGGATGAAAATGCGTGTGTCGACCTGCCAATTGTGGTGTTCCACAGAGGTATGCCGAACTTTGACACGGCTGCCCTAAAAGCAGTAGCGTAAGGATGAAAAGCATTATTATATTTTTCATTCGGAATAACCACCAGCGATTAGGACATTCGCTTCTCGCACTCTCAACAAAAAGGTTTTAAATAACTCCAAAATGTTTTACTAACTGCTGATCGCGATGGCTATTCCACTGACCGCTGACTGCTGAGAACTAATAGCCATAATGTTCTGTCAACGTTATCTTGATAGGTTATATTCCTCGTAGGGGCGAGGTCCCCTCGCCCGATACCGAAACATATCCCCTTCATTTTAGATGTGACAGACTAATAAACTATCTGCTGGATTTGATGGTGTCAAGTTTCTGAAGGAGTTCAACGTTGTCAGGTTCAATCTGCACGGCATGCTCCAAAGTCTGCAACGCCTTCTCTTTTAAGCCTTTTTCAAAGTATGCATCAGCGAGATGCAAGAGAATCTCAGGTGTATTGGGTAGATAGTGATTTGCCTGCTCCAAATTTTCTATGGCGGCATCCAATTTTCCCTGCTTGAAATAAATAAGCCCCAAACTGTCAAGATACGCGCCGGATGTTGGTGCGCTCTTGAGGGCGCGATGAACAAGTACTGCTGCTTCGTCTAATTTAGTGCCCTGCTCTGCATAGAGATAGCCTAATGCATTGTATGCCTCCGGCACTTCACTGTTAACAGACAGTTTTACTGCCTTAAGTAGATAGGTTTCTGCTTGCTTTACATTGTCCAACATTTGATGTGCCATTCCAATACCTGTGAGTGCTGGAACATATTTGTCATCAACAGCCAAAACTGTTTCAAAGGCGTCTACAGCTTTTTGTGCTGCATCAAATCTAAGGTAAATATGTGCAAGCGTGTATCGGTATTTTCGGATACGGGCAGCTAATTCAATACGATCTTCACTCCTCGTACGGTTGGTACGAGTCCTACTGCGCATTAAAAGCGCACGTTCTTCTAATAAGGCAATCGCGCGTGTAACATGATATTCCGCTTCTTCAAAATTATTTTGCTCCTGATACGCAAGACCTATACCATAGTGTGCCTCAATTTCTGTCTCACTGAAGTCACGAGATGAACGGAGGACAGCACCACTTTCAAGTGCTTCTAAAACGGTCTGAAAGGCGCGCACCGCCGCTGAATCATCCCCGATATTAAGGTTAAGGTCTCCGATACGGTTCCACACACTTATTTGTTCCGGACGGATAGTTATGACTCGCTCATAAGACTGTAAAGCTTCCTCAAGACGGTTTTGACTTTCATAGAGTTCGGCGAGTTCCCAATGATATTGGGCTCTAAAGGGCATAATCCGTGTCAGTGCTTTGAAAGATGTAATCGCGAGTTCAATCTTGCTGGGATCGTTTTCAACCTTGCCGAGATAGCGGGATATGTTGCCGAGATGGTAATGTCCGTCACTGTGGTCAGGATCTAATTCAACAACTTCTTTTCCCACGGAAAGCATCTCCTCCAATAATTCTCTCGTTGATCGGTTCCCGCGTCCATTTTGATTCAACCACTTGTTTAATATTTGGGCTAACACCCATTTCGCATCCACATTTTCAGGATCAATTTGAATAGCTCTTCTCACATCTTCTTCAGCACCATTAATATCTTGCAGTTTTTCAAATCGGAGTGCTGCACGTTCTGTATAGAGAAAACTGACACCTTGTGCAGACAAAACACCGTTTTCGGATTCACCGTCCATCTCCACTTCCTCAATTAACGCATCGTAGGCAGCTTTGCTTTTGTAAACGTTGCGTTCACCAGTTCTGCAATAGGCAGCCCACATCAGTTTCGCATAGATATCTGCTGCGCGTGCCATGTCGGCGTTTAACGCTGTATTAGCATCGGTGACCGGTACTAACTCAGGTGTCTCATCAGCGAGTACATCTGTTTGGGCGTGCAAACCGCGACCTAAGACAAAACTCGCCATGACAAAGACAAAAATCGTGAGTATACCAAGATATTTCATTTTTCCCTCCGTGTGTGACAATCCACTATAAATCCTATGCATCTTCAAGCAGAGAAGATGAAAGTTCAATTTTAGCAGCATCAACAAGCTTCTCGTCGGCTTGAAGTGCCATGATGCGCACCCCTTGGGTATTGCGTCCGATACGCCGAATATCCCCAACAGCTGTTCGGGTAACATACCCGCTTGAACTAATGAGAACGAGCTCATCAATATCTGCAACGCGCTTTGCAGCGACAACCGCACCGTTCCGTGTTGACTTTCCGATGGCGATGATACCTTTCCCGCCGCGCTTTTGGGCGCGATAAGCAGAAACAGCCGTACGCTTGCCATACCCGTTTTCCGTGACAATCAACAAGGTGTCATCTTCCTTCGCTGTCTCTTGCTCGGTTTCTTCCGCTTCAGCCCCCTCGCCGTTAACAATAACCATTTGGGCTACAAAGTCTTCAGCACCGAGTTCTATGCCACGCACCCCCCGCGTGTTGCGTCCAAGCGGCCTTGCATCTTTCTCGTTAAACCGAATGGCAGTCCCTTTGTGAGTGACGAGAATAACGTCGGAAGTGCCTTCTGTTACTTGCGCGCCAATGAGTTTGTCACCATCATCAAGCTTAACAGCAATAATCCCATTCGACAGTGTATTTTCAAAACTGGCAAGTTCTGTCTTTTTGACAATGCCTTGTTGTGTCGCCATGAAGACAAATTTATTCCCTGCAACTTCACCAGCATCAGCCCCCTCGCTACCCTGACTACCCGCTTTCAGATATACGGTAACATAAGCAGTAATGTTCTCGTTTTGCGCCAACTTGAGTAGATTAACAACGGCACGTCCGGCGGATTGGCGACGCGCCTCAGGAATTTGGTGGACTTTTAACGTATAGCATTTGCCCATATCTGTGAAAAACAAAATGTTTTGATGGGCAGTCGCAACAAAGATATGCTCCAAAAAGTCGCCATCCTTTGTCGTAGCCCCCTTAATCCCAACGCCACCGCGATGCTGTTTACGATAGGTATCCATAGGTAGCCGTTTGACGTAACCCGCATGCGATAGCGTGACAACCATCTCTTCATCAGCAATAAGGTCTTCGACTTCAAATTCTTTGACTTCGCTCGTAATTTCGGTTCGCCGTTCATCGCCGTACTTTTCCCTGAGAGTTTCGAGCTCTGTTCGGATTATATCGGTTATCAGCGTCTCACTGGCAAGAATCGCGCGAAACTCGGCAATACGGTCTAATATTTCCGTGTATTCATCGTGGATACGCTGGCGCTCAAGACCTGTCAACTGGCGGAGCGTCATCGTGAGAATTTCTCTCGCTTGCTGCTCGCTGAGTTGGTACGCATCCCGAAGTTCTTGTTCTGCGGCTTGCGGAGATTCAGCGGTTTGGACAAGTTCTATAATCGCTTCAAGGTTTTGTAGTGCTAAAAGATACCCTTCGAGAATGTGATTTCTTCGCTCAGCACGGTCCAGTTCAAATTGCGTCCGGCGGCGAACCACATCGCGCCGATGTTCAAGATAATAGTACAGAATCTCCTCAAGCGTTAGAACTTTCGGGAGCCCATTCACAAGACACAGGAGGTTCGCACTGAAATTTGTCTGCATCTGTGTGTGCTTATATAACTGGTTTAGAATAACCTGCGCGATTTCACCGCGTTTCAGGACTACGACAATACGGATATCCGTATCTGACTCATCGCGTATATCCCTAATACCAGTAATCGTTTTGTTGACAACTAATTGATACATCCGATCAAGCAACTGATTCTTCTTCACCTGATAAGGGATTTCAGTTATAATTATCTGTTCCTGATCAGATTCGCCTTTACCTACCGAGGTAACTCTTTCTATGATCGCCTTGGCACGGACAGTCACACTCCCCCTACCAGTGGTGTACATAGCCTTGATACCCTGAGTACCTACGATCATTCCAGCAGTTGGGAAATCGGGACCGAGGATATGTTCCATGAGCGTCTCTGAAGTCGCATCCGGATCTGAGAGCTTGCAGAGCAGCGCGTCAATGACTTCATTCAGATTATGGGGTGGGATGCGCGTGAGATAACCGATACCGATACCAGTCGTGCCATTGATGAGCAGATTCGGGAGGAGACCCGGAAGAACTGTCGGTTCCTCAAGGGAATCTTTATAGTTCGGTTGAAAATCAACGACCTCCTTATCGATGTCAGTAAGCATCTCTTCGGCAATAGTGGCAAGGCGGCATTCTGTGTATCGCATCGCCCCGGGGGGATCGTCGTCGATACTACCGAAGTTTCCTTGGCCGTCTATCAGCGGGTAGCGCATGTTAAACGGTTGCGCCATACCGACAAGAGTGCCGTAAATAGGGCCATCACCGTGTGGATGGTAGTTCTTCATCGCCTCCCCAACGACGGCGGCACACTTGTCATAGGGCCGGTTCGCAGTGAGGTTTATCTCTCCCATAGCATAAATAATCCGACGCGTGCTCGGTTTGAGACCGTCACGTACATCAGGTATCGCGCGATTGGTATTGACACTCATCGCGTAGGTGAGATACGACGTTTTTAGTTCATTTTCTATGTTGCGTTCTTGGATGTTTTCCATATTTTTTTTTGCTATCAGCCGTCGGCTTTAACTATCCACTCGTGCTTTGGGGAAAATAAATATCAGTAGGCGAGTTGATAGTTAAGGCTTCAGTAAAAATGGAAAAAGGGGTTGATTAAGTAAACGCCTCTTTTCTGACAGCTAATGATTTCTTTCTATTACGAACGATTAATGATTTCTTTCTATTACGAACGATTACGAACGATAATGCATTGATAACTACTGGCAAGCAACGCTTTACCCGGATATTCTCCTTTAAGCACCGTACAAATCAAGATTTACCTGAGTGCCGTAGCGTTCTATAAATTCGCGTCGAGGTTCCACAGTATCACCCATGAGCAGTGTAAAGACGCGGTCAGCTTCAATAGCATCTTCAAGTGTCACCTTAAGTAGGACACGCTCATCCGGACGCATTGTCGTATCGCGCAACTGTTCAGCGTTCATTTCAGCTAAGCCTTTGTACCGAGTGATTGTAAGTCCCCGGTGTTCTATCTCAAAAAGATGCTGCACAAGAGAAACAACATCATCTGTATGGTGGATGTCACCATTTTCGGATTGGATGCTAAACAAATTTTGGCTTTCTGAATTACTTGGGTCAGTTGTTTTCGCCGAAGGCAAGAGGTCCGTGTCTTGGATGTGAAACTCAGCGAGTTTTTCAAGTTCTTGTCGCAGTTCGTGCCGCCACGTCCGTGGTGCCGGGTCAATAGTACTTTCTGTATCTGCCACCGGCAGCGCGTTTTCAAAAAGCGTTGCTTGCGCGTTGGTGCCCGATAATACTTGTTCGGGCGATTCTTGCGATACCATCGTATCGGCACTCTCATCGGCAGGAAACACCTCAAGCATAGCAAGTAGTCTATCTATATTATCAGACGTATTGACTCCATTTGCATCGTTCTCTTCAAACTGAGCAGGTTGCTCAATGTTGGAAAATTGTGTTGGTGTTATACCGCTCCGCTTGATTTGATCAAGGAGCATTTGAACCTTACGTACAGCATTAGAGAGAGTCTTATACTCAGATGCTGTGTAAGGGGCACCTCGGCGCGCATTTGTTATCTGTACCGTGTCAAGGGCAAGAGTCAGGAGGTAGTCCTCCATCTGCTCATCGTCTTGCAAATATTGTGAACTTCTGCCTTTTTTGACTTGGTAAAGTGGCGGTTGAGCTATGTAGAGGTGACCGGAAGCGATGAGGTCTGGCATCTGGCGAAAGAAAAAAGTTAAAAGCAGGCTTCGTATGTGCGCCCCATCAACATCAGCATCTGCCATAATAATGACTTTGGCATATCGGAGTTTTTCGAGGTTGAACTCCTCAGCACCGATACCGGTGCCTAATGCAGTTACAATGTCAATAACTTGTGCGTTTTTAAGTATTTTGTCAAGTCTTGACTTGTCTACATTGATACCTTTACCTTTCAGAGGTAGAACGGCTTGGTTTTGACGGTCGCGCCCCTGTTTAGCCGTACCACCAGCGGAATCACCCTCTACGAGGAATATCTCGGTTCGCGAAGGGTCCCGTTCAGAACAGTCGGCGAGTTTGCCCGGCATTGAAGCGGAGTCAAGGACGCTTTTACGCCGGATCACCTCGCGTGCACTGCGCGCAGCTTCACGCGCACGCGCAGCATCAATGGCTTTTTGGATAATACGTTTGGAGACACTCGGATTTTCTTCCAAAAGCGTTTTGAGTCGGGAACCGACAAAAGTTTGAACAATGCCTTCAACCTCCGTATTTCCGAGTTTAGATTTCGTCTGCCCCTCAAATTGCGGATCCGGAACTTTGACACTGATAATAGCGGTTATCCCTTCGCGGATGTCTTCACCTGTGAGGTCCACTTTGACGTTCTTCAGGAGATCATTAGCATTGGCGTAATTTTTAAAAGCGCGGGTAAGCGCACTTTTGAAACCGCTTTCGTGAAAACCACCTTCGGTGGTACGAATGTTGTTCGCATAAGAACTTATGTTCTCCGAGTAAGCCGTATTAAACTGGAAGGCAATTTCCACTACAACATCTGACTGAATACCTTCCACGTAGATAGGTTCCGGATGGAGTACCTCCTTGTTTTGATTGTAGTGGGTAACAAAGGAGGCGATGCCGCCATCGTACTGAAAAGTGATCGGTTCAGAATTATCTTCATCGCGTCCATCATGGAACTGAATACGGACACCTTTATTCAGAAAGGCGAGTTCTCTGAGCCGGTCGCGAAGCGTGTCGTGTGAGAAATCGAGGGTATCAAATATTTCGGCATCGGGCATGAACGTCGTCCGAGTACCGGTTTTATTGCTATTACCAAGTTTTTCTACAGATGTCTGCGGGATACCCCGCGCGTAGCGTTGCTCGTAGATCGCACCGTTTTGCTGAACCTGCACATGGAGCCACTCAGAAAGCGCGTTGACACAAGAAGCACCAACACCGTGCAAACCTCCGGCGGTTTGGTACCCGACCTGCTCGCGACCGTCGAATTTGCCGCCAGCGTGCAACGTTGTCATCACTACCTCAAGTGCTGAGACACCCGCCGTCGCATGCATATCAACTGGTATCCCACGACCATCGTCGGCGACGGTAACACTACCATCAGTGTGGAGTTGGACGTTGATTTGCGTGCCGTAGCCCGCACCAATCTCATCTATGCAGTTGTCAACCAACTCTGTGACAAGGTGATGTAATCCAGCAGGACCAGTGCTGCCGATGTACATGCTCGGGCGTTTTCTAACAGCTTCAAGACCTTCAAGGATTTGTATGTCACTCGCCGTATATGTTCGTTCATCTTTTGACAATTGTGATACCTCGCTTTGAATTGATCCCTGCATATAATACCGGGTGTTATCTCTTTTAAATTAGTGATTTAAAGGCGCAATCTGCACTTGTTATTGTGCTTATCTACTTAAAATAGGATACCTTATTTTAAAAATTTTGTCAAGACTTTTCTTTGCTTTGTGTCATGAACAATTGCCGCAAAGAAATTTTTAAATCAGTATCCGTCACATCAACTGTTGCCTGCTCAATTTGTTCTGATTCTTTAGGCGGTAATGTACGAACATTACTTGGGCGAGGCGTTGAGGTCCTTGGGTTAGTGGAGGGGCGTTTGGTGTGATGAGATGTTGCTTTATGCACTTGGCGTAACTCTATCCAGAAATCTGTAAGAACAGGTTGTCCTAATTCCGCATTCAGATCCGCTATAATCTTCTGTTTAAGGAGTAATAATTCTTGTTTGAACGGAGGATATTCCGTGTAGATTTTCAAAACACCGTCCGACAGAAATACTGGGACCGTTCTGGTTCCCAGTGGTGTTCCGAGAATTTTACGCCAGAGCACAAAGACTTTCTGCTCAAGCATCTTGGGCTCGAAGTCGTGGGAACGAGCGAGTTCAGTGAGGAGGTCGCGTAGGTTTTCAGTCTTGTGCATTTTAAACTCGTTGGTGTGACTTAGGAAGCACACCGATGGTAGTGTGTTAAGAAAACTCGTTAGTTTCGGTGGCGTAACTAATCTGAGCATTCTCTACCCTTAAAACGTTCGGTTGAGTGAGATAGTGTACAAGAGGTTCAGCATGTGTAGCTGTGATGAAAGTTTGGGCACTTAAATTTTGGAGTACCTCCAATAAATGCCCTACCCGCTTGTAATCTAACTCTGAAGTAACATCATCCAATAAAACTATCGGGTCTCTGCCTGTTAGGTGTCGAATTAACTCTAACTCTGCTAATTTGAGTGCTAAGGCGATAGTCCGTTGTTGCCCTTGCGATCCATAAGATCGCGCTACCTCTCGAAATGTTCCAGTTTCAGAATCTGGAGCCGGCGGATCGCTTTCACTATGGTAGTGAATGGTAGACTCGTTGGGTTCACTCTCCAATTCGATGAGGAAATCGTCTCGATGCGGACCGACTGAGGTTGTACCTCTCTGTAAATCTACCTCGCGGGAAGCGTTTAATGATGTGCGAAAATGTTTGGATATCTTGTCGTCATCTTCACGGATAACTCTGTCGGATGCGTCTGAAGACTCCGCTAATGAGTTAGGAGCGATGATTTCTGAAATACTGCCTGCCATATTGTCAATTGACGTATCATTCGACACTGATGCCGAACGATACGTCAGTGTGAGATTTTCTAAACCGCCGGTGAGTTTTTGGTGGTTCTGGATCGCGTGGTCTTTCAATTGGTGAAAAATTTCCAACCGCCTTATGATAACTGCGGTACCGTGTACAAGCAGCAGTCGGTCCCAAGCATCCAGTTGCTTTGCGTTTGCGAACGTTGCACGAATCTGCTTTAGCAACTCATTTCGTTGTTTGAGCACGAGATTGTACTTCTGCAAATTTTTTAAGTATTCGCTATCAATCTGTGAGATTAGGAGATCTAAGAAGCGTCGTCTTTCTGAAGGTCCGCCTTTTACTAATGTCAGTGACTCTGGTGAAAAAAATACAGCGTTAAATTGACCAATCCATTCGGAACGTTTTGTCTGGAGAATACCGTTCTTCTTCAATCTAAACTGTCCGCGTGCCTTCTTCATCGCTTCAAGGGATGTTACGTCATCACTGCCGTTCCTCAAGGTCCCTTTCAGGTAGAATCCTGACTCATGATGCCGAATCAATTCGGCATCATGAGTCGCACGATGAGATTCCGCAGTGCAAAGAAAATAGATTGCTTCAAGCAAACTGGTTTTTCCTTGTGCATTTCCACCGACGATTAAATTAACAGGCTTAGAGAAGTCCACTTCGCAATTGATATAATTACGGAAATTTCGTAGGACGATATGGTTTAATAACATCTTATTTTGGATGTAAATATTTTAGTTCAATCGGTGTAAAATCTGATGATTTTTGACACTTATCAACACCTTCTAATTGTACTACTAATTACTATATAAATTTATATAGTACTTTAGTAGTAGTAGTAGGGGCTGTTGATAAGTTGATAACTCACCTGAAGGCTTATCATCATTGACAAGTACCCTGTTGATAACTTGTTGATAAGTTAGCGAGTTATCAACAAGTTATGCACAAAACTATATAGCAGGTGAGTTATCAACAAGTTATGCACAAGTTATCAACATTATTTTAACATAGTTATCAACAGGTTATCAACAGGTTCAAGGGGCGACATACCGTTTAAAAATACCTTAAAAACGCAAGATAAAACGCTGAATTTGGCTATCGGAATTGATCAAGTAAGAATATAATTGTTTGCCGTTCCTCATCACTCTTTTCGATTGTATTTTCTATCTGTTTGCAAGCGTGGATAACAGTTGTATGATTCTCCCTATTAAACGCTTGAGCAATGTTTGAATATGACATTTGTGTCAATTCTCTGCACATGTACATGGCAATTTGACGTGGTTGCACTAACTCTTTTGTTCTTTTCATAGAGATGAGGTCTGCCACCTCAATTCCGAAGTAGTCAGCGACGACCATTTGAATCCCTTTTGATGTAGCAGTCTTACGATCTCGCATTGGTGACGGGGTGCCTACATCGCTTAGCACCTGTCGGGCGAAATCCAAACTCAAATTTTCCTTGAGTATTGTGGCTTGCGTAACCAACCGTACAAGCGTACCTTCCAGTTCTCGTATGTTCGTTTCGACGACTTCAGCAATGTAGCTGAGCACATCATCAGGAAGGTTTTCAAACTCCTGGTCCTGACACTTTTGCCGGAGGATAGCGATCCGCATTTCATACTGTGGCATACCGATTTCGGCTACCATTCCGGATTGAAATCGGGATCGGAGGCGTACTTCAAGGTTTTCAAGGTTGTTTGGTGTCCGATCACTGGTCATAACTATCTGGTTTGAGTTCATGTGGAGTTCATTAAAAGTGTTAAAGAATTCCTCTTGCGTACCCTCCTTGCGTTCCAAGAACTGTATGTCATCAATCAAAAGCATATCTGCTGTTCGATATTTTGTGCGGAATCCTTGCGCTGATCCACGGTTCACGATAGATTCAATGTATTCATTCATGAAAGTTTCTGATGTAACGTACAGAACTTTCTTGTGAGGTTGATTTGCTGAGAGCCTATTGCCGATCGCATGCAAGAGGTGAGTTTTCCCCAATCCAACGCCGCCATAAATAAAGAGTGGATTGTAGTCGCGCCCAGGATTTTCCGAAACGGCTAAGGCGGTTGCATGACAGATTCGGTTAGGGGTATCAACAACAAACGTATCAAACCGGTATCTTGAGTTCAACCCTGTCTGGTTTTGCGGTGAGGGGGGGGCGCTAACAGATACTTGATTTTGATCAATCACTTGATCAGAAGTCTCTTCGCTGTCAATTGCGTTAGGATCCTCGCTGCCGCGAGCCACAGATTCGTCTATAGTGAGAGTAAATACACATTGCGCACCGATCAGCGTTGCTAATACCCGCTGGATGTCAGTTCGGAAACGCTCTTCAATTCGCGCGCGTGTGTACGCGGAAGGTACAGCTATCTTCAACGCGTCTGCTGTGAGTGAAAGCGGGACTGCTTGGTGAAGATAAACATCCTGCTGTGCTGTGTCGTTGAGGTTCTCGAGTATTTCTGACCAGATTTCGTTGGGGGTGTGCCGCATGAGCGTGTGTCCTAGCCTAAATGGCACATGAGTTTTCAGCCTTAATATCAGTTTTAAAGCTTAGCCATTATAATTCCTTAGATACCTAATAAAGATGAAATAAAAATGAAACTATGCCGGTTAA
>VXZK01000248.1 GCA_009845545.1 Candidatus Poribacteria bacterium | reverse complement strand
GATGCTTTTCATAATCGAAGAGTATAACACTTTTTAAGAAATTGCGTAAGTCCTACAAGATAAGAATCTACTTTCGGAATTTTACGACAACATACGTATTTCAGACGCTGATATTGATCCGAGCTTCCCTGGTGAGCAAACAGAGTATAATCTGGTCACAGAAAGTTTTTTAGGAAATCCAGAAATATCTGCCAAAGATTGGATTTTCAATACTCCTCCTCCAGATCTGATGTCGTATTTGAAAATTGATCAGTTCTGTGATGACGCTGATCAGCTCTGCGGTGAAGAGGGACCTTGGGTGCTTTTATGGGCTAGTTTTAGTCAGGAAGACAAAAAAGACAATCGCGATATGTTTGCGTCAATTCAAGGACTGACTGTTAAACCTGAAGAAACTGAGGCAATTGTTGAGACGTTCACGAATCAGGAAGCAAGGGATAGGAGCAATATGCCATTTTGCCCAGGAGACTATTCCACTTATGCTGGAGAAGTCCCATGGTGTGATACATATCCAGAGAATAGTTGTGAAGAGATTCAAATTGAAATTGAAAAGGTTTTAGTCCCTGAACGACGAGTAAAACTTCTACGTAACGATAAGCCAATACCTTCGGAAGAGATATATGAATTGTGGAATAGTATTACCGCTCTCTTGGAAAAAGAGGATGAAGAAACTCTTAAAGCATGGTTAAGGGAACACAATCTTGAAATTACAATTGAAACAAGTGAAGTTGAGGAAACAAAATATAAAACATTTGAAGTTCTGGTTCCAGTAAGGGAAAACAATTGGGAGGACCATCGTAGTGCGATTAATTCTAATCGGAGTGTTGCAATTCCATCTCGGCAGATTGCCGATGTCCTGGGTTTATGTGGACAACCTCAGAGTTTTGATCTTTTTGAAAAAGAAAACGGTAAGCGCGCTTCAATAACCTTTCGTTATGGCAGCGGGTGGGGGTCAATGCAGCATTTTACATATTTAAGACAAGATTTATTGGAACGTTATTTAGCAGAAATAGATGAAGAACTAATTTGGATAATATGGGGAGAACGCCGTCAAGTAATACAAAATCCTGATGCTCCCTACAAATATTTTCATGAAGTTAAGGTATATAGCGACGTTCAAAAAGCATGGGGAGATTCGTAATGCCTGAAATGAATTTGCCAGAACATTGGAAAGAGATAAAACTATCAAATCAAAATTTATTCAGTTTTGAAAGTGGTATTTGGAAAGGGAAAAAAGAACCATTTGAAGAGTGTGCCGTTGTAAGAAATACTAATTTCACGAGTGACGGGTATCTTGATTTAAAAGATGTAGCGGTTTTACCTATAGAACAGAGACATTTGACCAAGAAAAGCCTGAAATGGGGCGATATAATTATTGAGCGTTCTGGGGGTGGTCCCGAACAACCCGTTGGTAGAGTCGTGTTTTTTGACCTCAATGATGAAACATACTGTTTTAGTAATTTCACAAGTCGCTTAAGGGTAATTGATAAAAGCACAATATGTCCTACCTATCTCTTTTTTTACCTGCTACATTTTCACGCTTCAGGGCAAACCAGAAAACTACAAAAAAGGACAACTGGAATAAGAAATCTAATTTTTGGGGATTATAAAGAATCCAGAATCCCCCTCCCTCCACTTCCTGAACAACGTTCCATTGTCCACGTTTTACAGACAATTCAAGAGGCAAAATTTACCCGTCAACGCGAGATCGCATTAGAGCGCGAACGCAAAGCAGCGTTGATGGATTATCTCTTTTCTCACGGCACGAAAGATGAACGCCGCAAGCAGACAGAAATCGGCGAGATTCCTGAGAATTGGGAAATTGTTCAACTGAAAGAAATAGCCAATTTGAGGCGTGAAAATGTGAAACCTAAAGATAATCAGAATTTAAACTTTGTTGGGCTTGAACACATTGATTCGGGAGAAAGCACCTTGAAACGTTGGGGAGATGCTTCGGCGATGAAAAGTGCGAAAAATCGTTTTTATCCTGATGATGTTTTGTATGGTAAGTTGCGATCGTATTTGGATAAAGCGGTTATCGCTGAAATGGAAGGAATCTGCTCTACCGATATTCTTGTCTTTACTGCAAATTCAAAAATAGTCCCAAGATTTTTAGTCTATCTTTTGCACACCGAAGCGTTCGTGAATCATGCCGTAGCAACGTCAACAGGAATAAGCCACCCAAGGACATCATGGGATTCTTTGGGAAAATTCACTTTTGCCCTTCCGTCACTTTCCGAGCAACGCGCCATTGCCGCCGTTTTCCAAGCGATTGACGAAAAAACAGCAGCCCTTGAACAAGAAGTTGAACATTTGGACGAACTCTTCCGCGCCATGCTTGACGAACTCATGACGGGGCAGCGGTCTGCTGTGCCGCTAATTGATACTGAGATGGACGTGTGAGACATCGCCATTTTTACTAAACTCTAAACTGACAAACTTGATAACTTTTTTACCAATATGTTATACTATGCACACCCAATTTCGGTGGCTCATCATCTGACGTAGACCAGCGTATTACCCACTGACCTTGTTGTGGCAGGTTGAGAGAGAAAAAAGGATGAGACAAATCATAACAACTTAAAACATATATCAGAGAAAGTGTCACGCTTTTACGCTGTAGCATATAGGAACGTTGGAAAGACTGGATTATGAAGATAAGAGAACTCATAAAACTGATTGAAGATGATGGGTGGTATTATATAGGGACAAAAGGCAGTCATCGGCAATTTAAACATCCAACAAAAAAAGGTAAAGTAACGGTTCCTGGCAAGATGGGCGAAGATGTTCCAAAAGGCACACGCAACAGTGTTCTGAAACAGGCAGGACTCAAGTCATGAAGGATAAACGAATGGAATATGTTGTAATCTATGAAAAGGGCGACAGCAGTTATGGTGCTTATGTGCCAGATCTTCCCGGTTGCATCACCGTAGGTGAGACGTTAGAAGAAACCCAAATATTAATCCAAGAAGCCATCGAATTTCATATAGAAGGATTACAAGAAGATGGTGACGATGTTCCGCAACCGTCTTTAAACCTCCCTATTCAGTATGATATTCCAAATCTTGGCATACACAAAGTCGTCGAAAACTATGTCCATAACGACGATCCTGCTATCTTTTCATGTAAAGACGCTGCAGGCCATCTTTACCTCGTTACCGTTGGTGAAAACGATCAAGATAAAACCTGGCTTCGTGTCGGAATTTCTAAAGGACGTTTTAATCTTATCCGATCTGGTAGCATAAACCTTCGGGATGCATTCACCGATAGCGAGAATGGCTATCTATTGCGGATAAAAGTCCCCCACGATGACCCAACACAATCTTCGCCAGAAGTCATCCTTCCCAATGAAATCCCTGAGGACCTGCTCCCGTTTCCGGGCGAACGTCTCGGTTTAAAAACCGAAACACTACCAGCACTCAGTAGTCCTGAAGAACTGGCATCATCGAAAAATAGGGAAATTCTGAACTTAACTCCCAACTTTTCTGGGATTTTCAGAACAGAAGCACCGATAGACTCTTTGGGTATGATACTAACAGGATTTCAAAAAGTAATTAACAGAATTGGGGCGCATTTTCCCGATTCTAACTCAAAAAAGAAATCTGAAGACATCCGGAACCCATTTGGTATCTCAATGTTAGAAGTCGGGGCAGGTTCATTTGATATCCGACTTGCCTCTACTGAGCTTGTTGATATTTTCAAATCTTCTAACCTTGGGAACGCAATTGAAGAGTTTCTTAAACTCTTCAATGCTGGAAGTGACAGGGTTAAACTTAAACCACTTATAGAGCAATTTGGACCAAAAATTGCAAAGGATTACACTAATTTACTCAAATCACTCAGTGAATCCGTAACAGATACCAGACTTACATGGACATCACCACATCCAGACCTCGGTGGAACAGCACAGCTTTCAAAAGCACAAATGTTAGAGGTTATTGATATTCTTGAGACAATTGAAAAAGAAACATCTGAAACAATCAAAATCCGCGGCACTTTAGTCGGTCTCTCCCTCAGATCCAAATCATTTCAGATAGAAACGGATGATGAAAACTACTATGAAAGAGACTATTTTAGAGGAAAGATCACGGATGAAGCCATTGATACTGAGCCTATAAGGAACGCAACACTAAGCCAAACCTATATAGCAGAAATACAAGGATTCGTTGAAATTGGTGAGACCAAAGATGAGAACGATATTAAGTTCACACTACTTAGTCTCAGTCAGTAATCCTACTGCAACTTAGATATAGTTATGTCAGAACGTTCAGTAGTCCAAGACCCACTCCTCAAATATGCCGATGAAATCGGTTGGCAGTCTGTTTCTTCATCAGAAGCGATGCGTATGCGTGGTGGTGATACCGCCGCGCTCTGTTTTTTCGATACCCTGAAGTCGCAACTTTTGAAACTCAACAGAGGCATCGTAGACGATGCCAACTGCGCTGAGATTATACGGAAACTCGGTCTGCTCAACGCAACACTCACCGGCAATCGAGACGCTCTCTCATGGCTGCGGGGTGAACAGTCAATTTTCGTTGCAAGCGAAAACCGTAACCGCAACGTTACCCTAATTGATTTTGAGACCCCCGACAATAACCTGTTTCATGTTACTGATGAATGGGAACAACAAAACGCAGCGCAGCGCAACCGTGCCGATATAGTGTTCCTGATTAACGGGATTCCCGTGGCAGTCGTGGAAACCAAAAACGCTGGCAAACCGGACGGATTAGCACTCGGTGTCGAGCAAATCCGCCGCTACCACAGCGAAACGCCGGAGATGTTCACTACTGCACAACTCTTCGGTGTCACGCAACTCCTTGACTTCTTCTACGGCGTGACCTGGAACACCAGTCGCAAAAATCTGTTCAACTGGAAAATTGACGAAGCCCCCCTGATAAGGGGGGTTGGGGGGTTAAACTACGAACAGAAGGTCAAAACCTTCTTCGACCGCGATCGCTTCCTGAAAGTCCTGCAGCAGTCCATTATCTTCCAGAGCAGAGACGATCAACTCACCAAAATCGTGTTGCGTCAACACCAGACGCGCGCTGTGGAGAAAGTAATTGAACGGGTTCACGATCCGAACAAACGGCGTGGGCTTGTCTGGCACACACAAGGCAGCGGCAAAACCCTCACCATGATAAGCATTGCGGCGCGGCTCCTACGCAGTGGAGAACAGACAGAAAAACCGACCGTGCTGATGGTCGTTGACCGCAATGAACTGGAGAGCCAACTCTTTAGAAACATCACCGGTTACGGCATTACCACGCTTGAAGTTGCACAGAGCAAGGACGACTTGGAAGAAATTCTATCCTCCGATTATCGCGGCTTGGTCGTGTCAATGATTCATAAGTTTGACAAGCGACCCGCGAACCTGAACACGCGTGAGGGTGTGGTAGTCTTGATTGACGAAGCACATCGTACAACCGGCGGCAATTTTGGGAATTACCTAATGTCTGCGCTCCCCAACGCAACCTATATCGGTTTTACTGGCACCCCAATTGATAGTCTTTCTAAAGGCGAAGGTACATTTAAAGTTTTCGGCGTAGACGATAAACAGGGATACTTGGATAAATACGCAATCTCGGAATCCATTAAAGACTGCACGACTGTCCGGTTGAGCTACGCGCTCGCACCGTCCACTTTATGGGCTGATCGAGAGATATTGGATCGGGAATTTCTTAACCTTGCAGATGCTGAAGGCGTTAGCGATCCCGATGAACTAAACGCGATCCTCGACCGCGCTGTCAATCTGAAAGCGATGATGAAAGCACCCGACAGGGTTGAGAAAATCGCTCAATTTGTTGCTGAACACTTTCAAGAGACGGTGGAACCGATGGGATTCAAGGCGTTTCTGGTCGGTGTGGATCGCGAGGCGTGTGCACTTTATAAGCAAGCATTGGATAAGTATCTGCCCCCGGAGTATTCTGAAGTCGTCTACTCAACGGACAATCGAGATTCCGAATTGATGAAGACATATCACCGGACACCGGAGCAAGAGAAAGATGTCCGTAAACGGTTCATCAACAAAAACGAACACCCAAGGATTTTGATTGTGACCCAGAAACTATTGACCGGTTTCGATGCACCCATCCTCTACTGCATGTACCTCGATAAACCGATGCGTGACCATCTTTTACTACAGGCAATCGCACGTGTGAACCGACCCTACGAGGATACGGACGGGTTGGTAAAACCTGCTGGATTCGTCTTAGATTTTGTCGGCATCTTTGAGCACCTCGAAAAGGCACTCGCTTTTGATTCTGACGAGGTGGAGAGTGTCATTCAGAACATCGATGTACTCAAAGAGACGTTTGCGAAATTGATGCGTGAAACCGCACAGCAATACCTCCCACTTGCCGAAGGTTCGGACGATAAAGCGAAAGAGCAGGCGATTGTGTATTTTACGGATAAAGAGGTTCGGGAGGCGTTTTTCACGTTTTTCAAACAGGTACAGAACTTCTATAATATTCTTTCACCGGATGTCTTTTTACGCCCCTTTATAGAGGACTATCAGGCACTCGCAACGCTCTATGGATTGATTCGTACCGTCTATTTTGATCGCACCTACGTTGACAAAGAGTTAACCACCAAGACACAGCGACTCTTACAAGCGCACACGGAAGGCGATCTATTTGAGTTGCCTCATGCTGTTTATGAATTAAACGAGACCACCTTGCAAGAGATAGATCAGAGCGACGCGTCCGATACGGTTAAAGTTTTGAACTTGGTAAAAATACTGCGTCAGAAGGTAACCGATGAAGGCGAATCGAGTCCATATTTGATTCCACTTGGTGAACGTGTAGAAACTGTCGCAGAGGACTATGAAAATCGTCAGTCAGGAACACAAGATGCTTTGGCTAAGTTTATGAGGTTAGCTGAAGAAGTTTCACGCGCTACAAGAGAACAAAATCAAATGGATATGGACAATAACACTTATGCAGTCTATACAGTTCTCAGAAATGCTATAGAAGATGTTAACCCAGAACAAGCACGAGCAGTTGATCAAGTCTTCGCGCAATTCCCTGATTATCGGTGGGATGACCATCAACAAAGCCAATTGCGGGGTACACTCTATCAAACATTAGAACCCTCAGTTGATATAAAAACCAAGATCGAAATAACAAATAAATTGTTAAGATTAGAACGCTTATGAGTGCCAATAAATCGGATTTGAAAGAGGCAGTACAACAGTGGGCAGACCGGATCGGTGTAAAGGTGCGGGAGATTCATCTCCGTCACATGCGGCGGAAATGGGCATCTATTTCAACGAATGGACGCCTAACTCTCAACACGGATCTGCTCAGTCTACCAGAAGCTTTGACGGAATTTGTGATTGTTCATGAGCTGGTACATCTGCTCGTCCCCAATCACGGTAAGTTATTTAAGGGTTATATGTCTGCGTACCTTCCAGATTGGGAAGATAGACAGGATCGTCTGAGATTGCTGTATTGATAGAACATCATGATTGCGTTTTCAGACACACTGTTTGTAAAAAACTTGGTTTCTGGTTGAAAATGTGTTATAATTACTCTACGTTGTAAACGGCATAGATAACCCATCATTTAATAAGTATTTCTATACTGACTTACAGGTGTTCGGCTTCAGTGTTGGATAAGTGCTACGCCGAGTGTTTGTGCAAATAATCTAAACCCAGTTCTTGAAAGGCATTGCTCATGAAATTAAGCAAACCCTCTAATGCCCTGGTCATTGTAGGTGGTTGGAACAGGTATATATTTACTCAAGATTGGATTAAAAGATACCTTTTTCCCGAAGAAGAATTCAAAATAGATATGCTGGTGTCCCAAGACTTCAACGCACAATTTATTTCTCCACGAATATTGTCAAAGGAAGTTGAACTCCTATTCCAAGAAAATAGACTAAACTTCAATCCAGTAGAAAACAATAACGAAAATTTAGACCGTATACAAGAAATTGCTCTACAGCTTGCCGATTACCTCCCACATACACCAGTTACAGGATACGGAGTGAATTTTCTCTTTACTGAGAACGAGGTCAGTGATGATTTGATAAATCTGATACGTCCAAGAGATTTAGAAAAAATTGAACAGTTTGGTGGGTCATTAACCGGCGAGCAGTATAATCGGCATTTGATGTTAAATGGACGAATCCTTAACACCATTATTAGACTTGAGGGCGAAAACGTCGATTTTGATCTTAATTTTCATTTTAATATTCGCGATTTACTTGGGTTTAAATCAGCAATCTCAGAAACTTCAATACTTGAATTGAAACAAGAGGCGGCACAATTCATCACTGAAATCTATAACTTGGAGTTGGAAGGAGCGGATGAATGAGTAAATCGGAAAACACAAATACAATGCTTAGAGATGAGAGTACTTCCTCCGAAGATGTGGTTACCCGTAAAAAGGATAGGGTCGTTTCAGCAAATGTAGATGGTGATGAAAGAAGTATAAACACTGCTAATCTAAAATTTAGCGAATGTTCTGTCAACGTTATCTTGATAGGTTATATTCCTCGTAGGGGCGAGGTCCCCTCGCCCGATACCGAAACATATCCCCTTCATTTTAGATGTGACAGACTAGAAGACATCAGTTTTGAATCTTTGGAAGATGGTATTTGGAAAGGATCGCAGAATCCAGACCCTGAACCACCGAAAATTCAAGTCTTTGACGTCGCTGCTTATATTTTGGCAAAAATGGGAGCGATGACCACTATGAAGCTCCAGAAACTGGCCTACTACAGCCAAGCATGGTCCTTGGTATGGGACGAGGCACCCTTATTTGAGGAAACTATTGAAGCCTGGGCAAATGGTCCGGTTGTTAGAGATTTGTTTGATTACCATCGCGGATCGTATGAAATATCCTCAATGCCAATTGGCAATCCCCGTTTGTTAAATCAGGTGCAACAGGAAACGATTGATGCTGTTCTTGAATATTACGGTGATAAACCTGCTCAATGGCTAATTGAATTGACACACATGGAAGATCCTTGGGTTCAGGCAAGGAAAGGACTCCCCAAACTTGAGCGAGGGAATCGCGTTATATCGTTAGACGCAATAGCGGATTACTATAGTGCCTTGTCGGTTGAGGACGATTGCAAAGATGAGGAATAAGAGAGCGCGCCAAAATCGTAATCCGGAGTCAGAGAAGATACCTACATCTCACTCTATAGTTTCTACTCAAAACAAGAGACTCGTGTGGAAAGTTGCACGGATTGATGACAATAGCCCATGGGGTTGGAATCAAATAACTTGTCCTGATTTCTTGAGGAATATATGGGATAAGATGCGCAATTTTGAAACTATGACTTGGGGCGAAATATTAGGACGGAACCACCATGCGATAGCCGTTAATAACCTCATAAAACCCGCACAAAACCGGTTAGAACAACTTGGACACGATGATCAAGCGGAATTAGTCTCATTTCGTCTGAGTAATACGGAACGGATTTGGGCGATTCGATCTGGAGAAAACGCTTTTCTGCTTTGGTGGGATCCCAACCATGAAATTTGCCCATCACACCTAAGACACACGTAAACGAGTGATTATTCGTTTTTTCTTTATACATGCCGCCGCGCTGGAACTAAAGACCCGCGACACAGAACACATCTAAAATCCGCGTAATCCGTGTCAATCCGCGATTCAGATCAATTGCGCAAGCCGAGTTGATCGCTGAGCTCCATTAAACGTCTATTTATCGCTGTTTTATCAATGCGGGTTCCATCCACAAATTCTTGATATTCCGGCAACAAGTCATCTGGAACCATGATACGGGAGTTCGCTTCGCGCAACGCTAATAACCCCATAAAGATTTGCATCTCCCGCGAATGGTCTGGTATAAAGTCGTTAAGTGCTTGACGGAGTTCACCTTCTGTGAAGGCATCGCGTCCATTGCGTTTCGCGATGTTACTTGCACGTTGAACAATCAAAAGCATATCTCGCCACGTCAATCCGTCCCTTGCTGCACTGCCGACAAGGGACTGAAAATTGATGTTGCCGGATGTTTGCCCTTGACAGAGAATTCTCAAAATTTCTACTCTGCCACCACCTGTAGGCGGTAGCATGATCAATTTGGTGTCAAAAATACCGTACCGTCGAAAGATCGGCGGCATTAAGTCCGGACGCTGCGATGCGCCTACCCAAATCACTCTACCGTGCAACGATATATCGTTCATGGCATTCGCGAGCGCACGAGGAAACATTTGCTCATGCTCCTCTGGATTCATTGTAGCATACGGTGATGCCTGCTCAAGGTCATCTATAAAAACGACCGTTGGAGCAATCCCGCGAATAAAATTGATTCCTGCATTCAGGTTCCGTTCATAACTGTTTCCGTTTTCATTAATATTTATTGTGACTTCACTGACCTGATTGGCGTAACGGAGTCGGACGAAGGTCATGTTCGCCTCACCCGCGAGCACCCTTGCAGCGTATACTTTGCTGGTTCCGTGTGGACCGAGCAAAAGCATACCCCGCGGCACACGTCTCAAGTCTTGATTTTTCATACCATCTGCAATATCCCGGATGATTCGCATGACATACCAACCGTCGCCAGAAGGCCCCCTCTGAGTTTCACCAAGTTCAAGAACGCCACGGCTGAAGGTCTTGATACTCTCACGCCGATATCTGAGCAACTCTTCACCCCCTGCTTTCCGCTGGACAGATTCTGCTTGTTGCACAACATCGTGAACACCGAGGAGGTTCAATCCAATTGCTTCCCGCGCCAAGGTTTGCCGCTCGCGATGATTCCCCAAGGTTTTACGCATCTGGGACGAACCGTCCGAAATATCATGCAGATGTTCAATAAACTTTAGGCGTTCCTCATAGCTCGGAAACGGGATTTCTATCATAGGAATCTCTGGATTCACCGTAAAATTCGGGTGGACATCGGATATATTGTGAGTGACCAGCAGAACAACATGCTTACGCCTGCGGATATCAAGGTCAGATGCCCAATATAAGATTTGACTAAACAAGAGTTGGACCTCATCCGCAGTAACTTGATTCAGCGACGGGTCGTTCGGCGTGAGCAGCTCCAATGGATTGATAACCAACCCGATTTTTGATCTGCCTTGCTGCAAAAGACGGTTCAATTTTCTCCGAAACTCTGCAGAAGGCGTACCGTCCAGCATCACGAATGGATCTTCATGTTCTTTATCAAACGCCAAATCGGCGTTAATTCTTTGACGTACAAACTGTGGATCTACTTCCTGTTCGGCGAGATTAACGTCCTCAACCTCTCTAAAGCGTCGAAGCGTCTGAATCCATGTCGCTAAACTCTGAAAGTGAAAAGCTCCTGTTTTATTGTATTGTGGGAAGATTTCAAGGGCTCGCTGTGTGTTTCGCCATTGACCCACTTTTGGGAAATGGATGCCTTCCGATGTATTATATCCGAGAACGAGTTCGCAGCCCAAGGCATTGAGCTGCGCCATGAGATAGTCCGTCGTCCGCAAGTAGCCGTAAACATCGTCGTACAGCAGATCATTTACATTAAAATGGATCAAAAATTGGTGCGCAGAGCCAGCATCATAGTGTTTTTTGACTTCATCCCAGAACATTTTTCTCCTTTTTCTCCGCGGTTTAGCGTGAAATTTTTATGAGAATTACCGGAACCGTGAGCAGAAAAATACTTTTCATAGTCTATTTTCCTTATCAATCTACATCTATTGGTCATCTCGCAAAATAGGCAGTTTTGGCGGTGGTAATACACCGATCCAATGTCCATCTACCCTATCATCTTCAACAAAGTCTACTTTCGACCACCATGTATTCGCCCCTGTTCTATGGTGACCTCGGTCGACGTTAATCCCGATATCAATCGGCTCAGTTGTTTCAGGGTAATTTAGCATCTCCCATGGGATTTCCATCTCGACAATCCAGCCGTCATCAACGATGCTCGCGGCGGCTGTCCACATACCCGATATTTCAGTTGGATCCGCAAATGGAGGTGGATGACTCACAAACTTGCTACCGATCGCGTTCGCCATAAAGAAGGTCCGGTCTTGGAATTGATGCGTGTGAAACGGATCAATCGTAAGGGATATCCAATCTTCACCGAAGGGCCGGATCTGGTCCTCTACTTGACGCGCGACGATGCCCCCGGGTTCGCTATCGAAAAAATAACCTGCAAAATAAATAGCTTCATCCGTATAAACCATCATGATGGTAGATTGATCTTCAGCAGCGGCACCACCGGCTCTTCTGTCGCTGAAATCTGTGCCTTGCGGCGCATTTTGCCAAGCGGGATCGTTGAGTTTACCATCAATTACTGGTGGTTCGTCTATCTTTACCGCTCGGAGTGCTTTAGCGTTTTGCTGTTTCATCGCAAGGGCTCCAGCGTCAAGTGCCTCGAAGATATCCTCGAGGTCTATTGACCCTTTCTGGCGCAGAACTTCACATCCTGTGATGAAGAATAAAATGAAAATGACGCTGAAAGAGAGGATTGCTTTCATAAGTTGTTCCTTTGTATGATAACGTGAGTTTGAAAATAAAATTGAGACTCCCGTAGGTTGGGTTGAACGGAAACCTACTAAAAATCGGAGGGTTTTCCGATGCGTGCCTTAGCACCTTCCGGCAAGTGGACTTGCTTATGCGCTTGCGCGAACACATTTGAAATACATAGAACAGAAGCAGCAAGAAGCGCGAAAAAAGAAAGGACTATTTTCATAGAAGAATTCTCGATTTTAGGGAGAAGTTTGAATGATTACACCAGCAGGCGTGCGATTGTAAGTGGTAGGCGCGCCTCTGCCCGGACTAACAAGATAAGTTTAGTTCATTGGATATCGATCTAACCAAGGAAAAGTATACCATATTTCCCACGTGATAACAAGGTTTCCTGAAAAAATCAGAGCCATTCAGTTCTCCATTTTTTAATCAAATCTTCACCACAGGGCCCGGTAGGTGCGGTTTTGCGGTGTACCCATAGGTGTCAATTTTAGAAAAGGTGACAGTCTTGGTCCCAGGCCCGGTAGGTGCGGTTTGGAACCGAACCGGCTCCTACGCGAAAACCTTGAAGACTTCAAAAACCCTCTTCAGTCCCGTGGCATTCTCCTGTCAATGGTAAAAACAACAAATACGCGCTTATACACCACATATACACATTCACGGATGCACTTTATTAACAAGGTTTCCAGAAAAAACGAAGACATCACACACTACTGATTAGGAGCCAATGTCGTTAAATCCCACAAAAGAACCGTGCCATCGTTACTACTGCTGGCAAGCGTTTCACCATCTGGCGAAAACGAAATATCAGTGACACTCATCGTATGTCCAACAAAGGTGTGCACGGCTTCTCCTGTCTGTGAGTCCCAAAGGTAAACGCCAGCGTTCTGACTTCCACTTGCAATAAGGCTGCTATCCGGCGAAAACGCTATTGTCTGATCATAACTACTGCTTGCAAGCAGAATACCATCCGGACTGAAAGCCACTGAAGAAACAGCGGATGTGTGCCCTATCAGTAGATCCAGTTCGTGACCGGTGTGGGCATCATAGATCCAGATGCCTATAGAACTCGCTACAGCAAGTTTCGTGCTGTCAGGAGAGAAGGCAATATCATACACATATCCCTTCCCGACGCGGGCTTTTGCCCCTTCGGGTAAGTAACCTTTTATAGTAAAGCCCATAATTATTTAGACGCGCGGTTGACCGTAGGGGCTGGGTTACCCAGCCCCTACGAGTGGGTAACGTTATCGTGGAGTGTCAACTTATTTTCGTGCTTTACTATATATTTTCTTGAGCGAAAGCGTTTGGTAAATAGAGCGAGGAAGAAACAAGGAGAAATAAAGCAAACACTGCTTTCATGAACAAGCCTCCAGTTTATGCGAAATTTTGTTTTCGACGCATGGAAATCGCAAGGCAAACAGGATTATAGGCCGGTTGAAATATGAAATGGGAGAGCCAAGAACAGACCTCGGCAGGATTCAGAAGTAAAACCTTTTATACAATGAACCAAATCCCTATTCGCGCCGTGACAATACCAAGAATCGCACCTGCAAGAACATCTGTAGGATAGTGGACACCGAGATAGACGCGGGCGATACCAACTGTAGCTGCCCAGAGAAACATTGGGATCCGTAAAATTGGAAAGAAACTTGCCACGAGAGTCATCATTAGAAAAGCGGAGGCGGTGTGTCCCGAGGGAAAACTGAATTGATCCGGTGGACGGACTCGAAATTGGACATCCACAATGCGTTCACACGGGCGGTCACGTTTCATCGACTGTTTAATCAGGTGATATAACAGTCTTTCAAGCGAGAACGCGATGACCATTGACAAAAGAAATGGCTTGCTAATAGTAGGACTGAATGTTAGGTATACGTAGAGGACTAAAAACGGGTAGAACCATCCGTTCGCACTCCACGAGATCAAACGAAATAAACGGTCAAGGAGGATGCGTTCGTTACCCCAACCAAAAATGCGATCAAACAGCAACCTATCCCATCGAGTTAAATTATTTGTGAATTGTCTTAGCATAGTTTATAAGGTAAGCAGGTAGAAGTATAAAACCGACCCACTCTATTTCCTTTTTGCGGCGTACTCGCCCAAATGCGACCTGCATTCTTTTCTTTCACTTACGCCGTCCACTAAAGCAGGGAGCAGCGAGCGGTTTCCTCTACCAGCAACGCAATAGATATTATACCACACATACAAGCAAAGGTCAAATCTTTTTCTTTCTTAGGACTTACGCGTTCTTCCTTAAAGTCCCCCTGATAAGAGGGATTTAGGGGGTTTAAAATTAGGACTTACGCATTTTATTTTAAAGTCCCCTGATATGGGGGATTTAGGGGGTTTAAAATATTGTAAATCCTCACGAACCCTTTAGACTCACATAATCAGCAAGATCCCTGAGCGCGATGACGTTGTAATCGTTTTCAGCAAGGTACGCCATATATGCTTCAAATTGTTCTGGTGCTGTATGAACCCATGGATGCTCCAGATCTGGCACCCCGTGGAATGTGAGGATCGCTATATTCCCATCCGTTGCTTGGCTAAGTGCCCACGTGAAATCGTCAAAGTGCCAGTGCGGACCCGCGGCACCTGTCGTCGGAATTAAGAGTGGATGGTGCTCTGTAGGGTTATAAGCCGGACCGCGCCCGCCTTCGCCGTCGTACGGAAATTCTGGAGCAACGCCGCGCCTCGCAAAGTCGAAACCGTGTGCAGCAACCACTTCAACAGCCGCTTCACCATGGCTATAACCGGGGTAACAGAACGTTGACGGTTGTGCAATGCCGTGAGCCTTGCACCGGGCATCGATATGTTCAAGATCCGCACGCAGTTCCGCCGCAGGCTGTTGCGTAACATTTCGATGGTGCCGGGTATGGTTACCGATCTCGAAACCCGCATCATGTAAGCCACGCACCTCTTCCCAGGTCATATAGGCTTCTTTATTCGTCAGAAAATTCAACCCTTCGGTAATGTAGAAGGTCGCTCCGAATCCATAAGATTTAAGGAGCGGACCGACAAAAGTTGCCTGCGATTTGCAGCCGTCATCAAAGGTAAGCACGACGAGTTTATCAGGGATTTCCTTGGGTAAAACGTTTTCCATACTTCTGAATCCATTGTTTGGTTAAAAAGTTAGAGGCTATACTGCATTGCCAGATTATTATAGCGACGAACCGCCGCTTAAATCAAGAAAAAATTACATTCAGTGATCTCTTCTTGTAGGAGTAATCTCTAAGTCGCTATGCTCACGGATCACTGACGGCTGATAACTGACGACCATCCCTCTGATGGCTGACTGCTATAGGGGTGTGTAAAGTTTTTGGCAGCAGTTATTTTGTATGAATGTTGAAGAATATG
>VXZK01000110.1 GCA_009845545.1 Candidatus Poribacteria bacterium | reverse complement strand
CTTAAAATCCGCGTCATCAAACCGGATAAGCATCTAAAGCCGTATGCCACTTCGCGAGTTGCGCGACGCGTTGTTCGGAGTCTGTTGGGATTTCAAGCGGTCTACCGCGGGTATCAATCACTAAGCCAACGACACCGCCCATCGCTTCTGTTTCAATAGCGTTCCCGTTCCCCGCACCGAGGTCAAACCGACGTGAAGGTTGAAGTTTCAGTGTCGCTTTTTCACCCAACGGCAGTGGATAGCGACGGAGCTCGCCAAACTGAATATCTTCAGTCATCGGCATGACACCTTCACCTGTAATTTCAACGGAGAGACATTCATCGCCAGTATACCCTTTACCGATCGGAGCGACAGAGGTGCCTAAGTGGATGAGACAGTCTCGTTCAAAGACGTGTGTCGCCGCTTCAGGGTTAACCTGCGCAAGCACACCGAGTTGCGGCATCATAAAGATGCTGTCAACGGCGAGGTGCGTTACGCCTTCAGGTTGAAACGCGTCAATCATCATGAGCATCGCTTGTTGCCGACGCGGTGCGTGCGATAAAACGCCACCACTCCCGACGAGCATATCCAAAGCGATCATATTCACGAGCGTCTGGCCACTCTCCGCCTGAGCAAAGGCTTCAGAGATCGTGCGCTGCTGTTGCACACCTCTCAATTCAACTGCGAGCTGTTTGTGCTGTTCAAAGGCAAGCCGGAGGGCCTCACGGGCAATCGCTTGTTCCAGAATTAACTCTTGTAAAGTTTGCGGTATCGTCGTCGGACGAATCATCTTATTTTTCACACGATTCCGGAGATCACCGAGTTCAATATCAAACGGGACCCACCGGAGGACGTTTTCTAAACCGGCTTCAGCGAGAACGTTCGAGACACTGTAACTCATACCGAGATTGGCGCTCACTGTACGGTTAAAGATCGCTTCTGCCTCCTTGTTCTTGAAAACCGAGAAAACATCCGTCGTAGCACCACCGATGTCAACGCCAACCACCTCAATATCTTGTTGAGCAGCGACAGTCTGAATTATCTCTCCAACCGCGCCGGGGGTCGGCATAATAGGCGCGTCTGTCCAGTCAATGAGTCGCTTGTAGCCGGGTGCATGTGCCATCACATGCTCAAGGAACTGTTCCTGAATCTTGTGGCGGGTCGGCATCAGGTTTTCACGTTCCAAAACGGGCCGCAGGTTGTCTACCATCTCCAGTGCCATGGCATCCTGCAAGCGTTCCTGAATGGATTCACGTGCGTCTATATTTCCAGCATAGATAAGGGGGAGTTCATAAGCGATACCGAGCCGTGGTCTCGGACGTGCAGCGGCAATAATTTCAGCCAATTCAACGACGTGTGAGGTCGTCCCGCCATCAACGCCGCCGGAGAGGAGTAACATATCAGGGCGGAGGTGCCGAATCCGTTCAATTTTTTCGTGGGGGAGGCGTTTGTCGTTAGAGGCGATAACATCCATGACAATCGCGCCCGCGCCGAGTGCGGCGCGCTCCGCACTCTCTCCTGTCAGATTACGTACAACCCCTGCTACCATCATCTGAAGTCCACCACCGGCACTGCTGGTTGATATATAGATATCAACACCAGCGTCCCCGTTTTGGGGTTTGATGATGACCCCATTATCAAGGAGTTTGCGTCCCGCAAGTTCCTCGACCTCGGTGATGGCGTTGATAACGCCTGCTGTTACATCTTCAACGGGTGCTTCAACAGTCGTGGGTGCTTCGCCACGCACGATGAGTTGGTATTCGTCATCTCGCTTCTCAATTAAAATCGCTTTGGTCGTTGTGCTACCACAATCCGTAGCAAGAATAGAGCGGATGTCCTCCGCTGATTTGTTCATATAGTTCGTCTCCCGTCTTTATTAGTAACCCAATTGCCGTAAATACTCTCGATTCACTGTCATCCGTTCTTCATCTGAACGGTCCTCAACTGTGCCAGGACACGCCGTAACCCAGCGATCGTAATTGAGTGCTTCCAATGTCGACATGATACCGGGAAAATCCATGACATTACCACTGCCGACATCCACCCAATCCACGTCATAAGATGTCCCCTCTCCGCCTGTATAGCCCGAATAATCCTGAAGATGCACATAGACGAGAACGTCGCTATAACGCTGGATGGACGCAATCGGGTCGTAGCCCCAGAGCGCGGAATGCGATACGTCTATGCATAACTTGCACTTTCGGAGCAGGCTCATATATTTCGCCCAATCGTCAATAGAATCAACAGTGGTGTTCGTGTGGATATGGTAACAGACCTCCAACCCATATTGTGCGGCGTATTCCGCCCAGTCTTCAGAAACATCCGCAAGTGCTGCGAGGTCGGAGCTATCGACGGGACGATCCTGGGGTTTGCCAGCACCCATGAACATGAAACAGTCGGCTTCAACCGCTGCGGCGAAATCAATTCTGCGTTTATTGAGTTCCATCTGTTCCGGGTTCTTGTCGATCGGCAGTCCGCGCGCTGTGACAGCAGCGACGGGCAGGTCAACATTGTCGCAAATCTGCCGGATCCGCTGCGGTGTTCCGACCCAATCTAAGGATTGGCGCATCTCCCAACCGTCCCAACCCGCGGCTTTGAGTTGGGTCAATAATTCTTCAAAATCAGGTTGTTGCCAACGTAACGTGCTATATCCAAATTTAAAACCCATAATATTCCTCCTGTGCGATACGGTTTCCCAATTTAGGGGAAAGTCGCTCTAACATAAAAGGATATTATAACACAATTAAAAATAAATTGCAGTTTTCAAGGGTTATTAGTC
>VXZK01000165.1 GCA_009845545.1 Candidatus Poribacteria bacterium | reverse complement strand
TGCTTGTCATAATCGAAGAGTATAACACTTTTTAAGAAATTGCGTAAGTCCTAAGTTGTTATGGGAATTGCCATCGCATTATCCAAAGACCAACCCCAGCGAAGATTCAGCCCGCGCGGCATCATTACACCGACGACGCGAAACCGGATCGGCACTTGCCGCCAATAATACCGCACCTTCACCTCCCGCCCGAGTGGTGAATCTATGCCAAACAGATCCGTCGCTGCTTCACTCCCCAATACACAGACCTGCAGCGCATGGTCAATATCGTTCTCGGTGAGAAATCTGCCTTCTTGGATGTGCCACTGCATGCCGGTCGCGTAGTCAGCGGTGACACCTTCTAAGAACGCGCGGGTCTCTCTCCCTTGGCGGTTTGTGATGAGCATCCGATATCTTTCATTTTTTGGTAGCACGTAAAGAACCCCAGGACATGCCGCTTCAATGGCATGAGCATCGCCGAGATTAAATCGCTCTTTTGTCCATACTCGACGACCTCGCCGAATGATTGAGTAACGGGTGGTGAATTGAAACTGATTTGCCCCGCCGAGTTTGTCAACTTGATCCGCGACGAGAAGTTTTGCCCCATCACCGATAGCCATCATGCAAAGGACGCTCGCAATGCCGATAAGAATGCCAAGAATGGACAATCCGGCACGGAGTCCATTTTGCGCGAGGTGTGAAATTCCTGTAGTGATGGCATCACGGCATTTCATTTCATAGATAAGGCTTCATATCCCAGAGGAGGATCGTGCCGTCATAACTACCACTCGCTAAGAGCGTGCCGTCGGGTGAGAATGCGAGATCCTGAACGTCAGTAGAATGTCCCCAGAAGGTGGCGATGTTTTCACCGGTGGCAACTACCCATAAACGGATGGAAACCTTCTCAGTGTTTTGCCACCAAGAACCGGAAGCGAGGTACTGTCCGCACGGCGAAAAGGCCAAGGCGAACGGATAATAACATCCTATTGGTGGAAGTATGACCATCCGGACTTCATAGGTTGTCGCATCCCACAACCTGATTTCGCGATACAGTCCACCCGCGATAACGTTGCAGCATGGTGAAAAAGCGATTGTCCGAATAATATGTTCCATACGCGGTCCTGAAGATCCTTTGGCAAACACTTTATGTAGTCTTTGAATTTCCCGAGAATCACCTTTATACAAGTTACCGTCTAATAGTTTATCATCTAGCAGTGGGGTTAAATGGAGCGAAGCAATCTCTTCGCTATTCGTAATATCCCAAACCCGAACGGTGTTGTCTCTTGAAGCACTCACCAGCCTCTTGCCATCTGGAGCAAAAGCGACAGATACTATTGAATCTGTATGCCCGAACAAAGCAATCTGTTTGTCTTTACCATCCGACACATATAACTTTCCCTCTATATCGGCACTTACCCATTGTTCGCCTACAAAGTCAAATGCAACAGAGGTTACTTTCTTCTGGTGTTCGGTGAGGATAGCAAATGTGTTGGAGGTCTCAATATCCCACACGTTAAGCCTATTTTCGACATCGCCCATCGCCCGCATGTTGCCAGATGGAGAAATATAGACGGAATGAATTGTTGTTTTTGTGCAGGCGATCAACTGCTGTCGTTGTTTCGTGGCGACATTCCAACAAGTGGCAAATCCGCTACCAACACTTACCAGCGTCTGTCCATCGGGCGAAAACGTCAGTGAGAAGGGGATGTGAGTGTGCCCAGGTATAGAAGAGAGAGTATTACTATTACCTGCAGTCCACACTTTGAATTCAAATGGGGTTGCCACAGCCAGGTGTGTTCCGCTTGAAAAGTGCATGACACTGATGTTTCCATGATACTCAAACGTGTCTAGTTTTTCACAACTTTCCACATTCCATACAGTGATGGTGTTTTCGCCAACTCCCGCAGCAAGTAGGGTACCCGATGGAGAATAGGAGGGTATCACAGAATGCTTTTCAGCATATTCGTTTGACACCCTCACCGGTTTTGCGTCCGTAACATCCCACACCCGCAAGGTACCTGACCTGTCACCGGAGGCAAGGTACTGCCCACAGGGTGAAAAGTCAAGAGCATAGACCAATGTCTTATGCCCTCTGAGAGAAGCGACGCGTTCGCCAGTGTTCACATTCCACACCGAGATTAAATCAGCGGCTTGATGTGTGTCATCAGGACTTGTACACGCCAACAAGCAGCTATCTGGTGAAAAAGTAAGCGGTCGGGCAGCTCTACTGTTTGGCCAGATTGTGTTGCATGATAACCGGGCAATCTCTTTACCCGTTTCTGGGTGCCAGAGGTAAACAGTAGTTTCCTGATCGCTGGATACAGCGAGATGCTTTCCATCAGGCGAAAAGACGATTTGGGAAATTTTATCTCCTGATCGTCCGTGCCGCTCCATCTGAGTTATGCAGACTCTGTGCGAAATGTCCCACACTTTCACGAGGCCGTCCCAGTTGCTTGCAGCTAGCCGCTTCCCACAAGGTGAAAACGCAACAGCAGAAACAACGCCGCGTTCTGTATCCCACAACGCGATAGGTGTCATTGACGGAAACTCGTACCACCAAACACCCAGGCGAGTTCCAACACTGAAAGACGTACCGTTGGGAGAAAAGGCAACATCCATCACCACTCCACGTCCCAACCGGGAGGTTGCCCCTTTAGGTAATGTCCATGTGGCTATATCCTTGTCACTCTGAAATCCGTGCATAGCGGGTCGTGGAATTCTATTTTTCACCGAATTACTCCTAGTAGTCTTTCAATGTTGAACTTGAGGAAAATCGGTTCGTAGTAGTGCGATTT
>VXZK01000201.1 GCA_009845545.1 Candidatus Poribacteria bacterium | reverse complement strand
GGTTTCCTAACCGCACCGATGCTGAGTGTATAAGTAATTACAGAATCTACTATAAAAATCACCTCGTGAAAATTTGTCCGCGAGTGTATGAACCCGCATCAGAAGCGAGAAACGTAAGGACTCGTGCCACACCAGCCGGATCCCCAAGTGAGTTACGGGCATTTGCAACAGCTGCAGCTGCATCTTGCCCATCACGCTTCGCTGATTCCGCAATTTGCCCTAATTTAAGGGGCGTTGCTAATCCGCCGGGGCAGATGGTGTGCATACGGATGCCCATTGACCCCACTTGGTTTTCTACCGTCATTACAAGCCCATTGACCCCACCTTTGCTGGAAGCGTAAGCCACCGAGGAGCTCCCGCCGCGGACACCTGCTCCTGAGGCAATACACAGGATAACACCGCCGTTCTCTCGTCCCATTATCGGCACGGCGTGTTTAAGGGCGAAAAAAGTGCCTTTCAGGTTCACGTCGATAACCGAATCAAACGTCGCTGCCTCAAAATCATCAATGCGAACGCTTGGTCCGCGCAGGACCCCCGCCGAAGTTACCAACGTGTCAATCCCACCAAACGCCGTATCAGCAGTTTTCATCAAATCCGCTACTTCAGTTTCGATAGTGACATCCGTGCGTTGGAACTTCGCGGTTCCACCCTTGTCAATGATCGTGCGAAGCGTTTTTTCAGCGTCTTTCTCATTAATATCACCGAAGACAACCTTCGCACCCGCTTTAGCATATTCAATCGCTGTTGCTGCACCAATCCCCGTAGAGCCACCCGTAACCACGGCTACTTTATTATCAAGTCGAACATCCATATTGTTTTTCTCTCCTTATTTCGATATGAAAGGATTCCGAATCA
Source organism: Candidatus Poribacteria bacterium (assembly GCA_009845545.1). Lineage (GTDB taxonomy): Bacteria > Poribacteria > WGA-4E > WGA-4E > WGA-3G > WGA-3G. Next base: position 15,128 of record VXZK01000201.1, on the reverse strand, counting down.
AACGGCAAAGCAATCTTAGGGTTGGGACAACCCTATACGTTTGGTGGGAAAGATTATACGTGGAATGCGGTGATAGTGCAAGCCTTTTTTGTGTTGGCACTGATGGCAAGCACAAGTAGCGGCATTATATTCGATGGGAAATTACTTAGTTTTTAAACTGGAAACGATAAGGAATACGGAGGCGTTGGCTGATAGCGATTTTGCCCTGTTTCGCTGGCACGAATTGGGACGCTTTGAGTGCCGCAACAGCCGCTTCTTCACACCCTAAACCGCTAATTTCAACAACTTTGACAACTTTGATATTTCTCGCTATGCCGTCCACGCCGATTGTTGCTTCAAGGACAACGAGGCCCTGTTTATGGGAGAGACGGGCAGATTCGGGATATATCGGATCAACTTTGCGGAAGAATTTGGCGTTTTGTGTCGGTTCGTTTAGAAGTGCAGACATTGGTGGGAGTTCCGCAGCTTGTGTGCTTGCAATAGCAAGTGGTGTGGATGTCCACTGTGGACGTGGCATCCGTTTAGGGGTAAAACGTGTCGGTTGTGAAACACTACCTGTGATATGCGGGGGTAAAGGGTACTGAAGTCCCCTCTCATCTTCTGTGCCGATTTCTGCCGGAGTCGTCTGATGAATAGTAGAAATTGGGAGTGCATCAACAACGAATTGCAGTTCCTTTTGCTGGATGTGAGTGACTTCTGTAAGTGCTTGGATACGCGGCGGTTGTGAGCGCAGGATATCTGGTCGTGTGCGTTCTGGTGTCTTGAGCCGACGTGGTGTGTGCAAAGTTTTTTGAGCCTTCGGGAGCGAGATAAACTCTGCGATGATCGCGTCGCCATACTTATCCGGTGTTCCAACGATGGACAGCGCGGCGATCCCTACACCTATCAAGTGAAGGCAGATGGATAAAAATACAGATTTGTTCAGAAATTGAATAGCGTTGTTCATAATTTAAACACCTGTTTGCTAACTTCACATCGGTCATCAATACCTAACACAGCGGTGATGTATGCTTTGACGCTGTTTCTATAGGCAAGACGAGTATCTACACTAAATATAATTAATAGCATAATAGCAAGATTCATGCCAATCTTTTAGACAGAATATTTAAAGCGCGCGAAAAAACTTGCAATTTCCCAATATTAATGGTAGAATTTTAGAGAAAAGGGTCAAATTCAGTCATAATTTGAATCAGGAGGATTACCCCCATGGAAGTGAGAATTGAATATTGCACCTCTTGAAACTATAAACCACGGGCAGCCAGTTTGGCAGATGCCTTGAAAGAAAAGTATGGTGCAGAAGTTGATAAAGTTGATCTGATTCCAGGCAGTGGTGGGGCTTTTGAAGTCTCATTAAACGGCACGCTGCTCTACTCGAAGTTAGAGACTCGGCAGTTTCCAACGACAGAGCAGATAACAACTGCAATAGATGCTGCGTAGTTTGGAAGGTTGATTAACAACGTCCTTAGAAGAGTGGAGGCTATTACTGTATCGCCTCCGCTTTTCTTTTTATCGTAAAGTTTAGAATTATAGTAGATTCTATAATTACTTGGACATTCAACATCGGTTCGGTTAGGGGATTTCGTCTGGGAATAGACTAAATCCATTCCTTGTATTACATTCCGAACCTACCGGGGGATAAAAGCGTCTCTTTATTTTTCCGATTCACTATACTCAACAGCAACGATCGCGATCTTCCATTGATCTGCTTGCTGAATGAGTGCATCGGCATCCATAACAAAAGTTCGCTGCGCTTCTACTGCCAGCACACCGGCGTTAACTTGATGCAACACCTCTAACGTTTGCATGCCTACTGTCGGGACATCGATACGGAAGTCGTGATTCTTAGCAGATGCTTTTACAACAACCACTCCCTTCCTTCCTAAATTCCCACCTCTTTTAATAGTGGCATCTGTCCCTTCAATAGCTTCAATGGCAAGGACGATCTGATTTTTAACGACAACAGTTTGCCCAATATCCATATTGGCGATCTGGCGTGCGGTGGTGATACCGAGTTCGATATCTGTGTGTTGGCTTGGGGTAGGTTGTCGTGTTGTTAAAACACCCGGTTGTGGGAGAAGATCATGGAGATAGCGGTCTTGCGTGAGGATAGTCAGTCCGGCGGATTCAAGATAGTTGAGGGCTGCGTTAACAATTACGGCGGGTTTTTCACGTCGATTCTGGACTAAAATTTTAATGGTAGTTGTATCAATTTGGAATGGAAGCAGCAGGATGTTTTTTTCGACCTTACCGATAATCACGACCTCTTTTACACCTGAGTTGAGGAGCGTTCGCGCAATCTTTTGAATCTGTCCGACACCATAGGTATGAATTTCATGTGTAATCCCGGCAAAGCGTTGCGCATCAGACTTTGTAATTTGGATGATAACCGGTTCGCGATTATGAGCGACAGCGGCACGAGCCAATAGCACCGGCAGCTCACCTGCCCCTGCAATAATCCCCAATTTTTCCATTTTTTCTTTTCCCTTGCGGTTCGTTTAGATAGATTTTGCATAAGACGTGCCTCTCCGTAGAGTTGAAGAAACTCCCAAGCAATACGCAGAAATACCCAAGCAAAAACGTCCTCCATTTTGCGGCGTACTCGCCCATAAGCGATCTGCTTCATTACGGACTTGCGTTTCAGAGCAGAAACCCCATATTTAAAAGTATCTCAACCATTTAGGGTGCGGTTGGGTTGACTAAATCCGATGCCGCGTTTGGAGGTTTCAATAAATTCAAGTAGGTATTCAACTTCTGGAGTTACTTCGAGTTCTTCTTTGACTCTGGCGACCGCGTGTTTGAGCGGTAAACCGGAGCGGAACAAGATACGGAATGCTTTCTTTAATTCTGCAAGCGTTTCAGATGTCAGTTGCGCCAACGGATTGATCCGAGATGTTCGGATACCGATACGGTTGAGACTCCGCACACGCGCGGGTTGTCCGGCAGACAGCATGAAGGGTGGAATATCCTGTACAATCTTTGAGAACCCTCCTGCCATTGCCATCTTGCCGACACGTACATATTGGTGCAGGGCAGCGTGTGCACCTAATCGAACGTCATCTTCAATGACAACGTGCCCCGCAAGCGAGACAAAATTTGCCATGATCGTTCTATTGCCGACGATGGTGTCATGTGCGAGATTAACCCAATTCATCAGCAAGTTGTTGTCGCCAACGATAGTTGCCCCTTCTTCAAATGTTGACCTGGAGATAGAAACGTACTCGCGTAAAATATTACGATTACCGATTTTTACATAACTCCGCCAGCCGTCGTACTTCAAGTCTTTAGATTCGTTCCCGATGGTAGCACCGAAGAAAATCTTGCATTCTTCACCAATTGTTGTCCATTTCTCAATCTGAACATGCGGACCTATCACGGTGCCACGCCCGATATGAACGTCTTCACCGATAAGGCTATACGGTCCGACCTTGACACCCTCTTCCAGCATCGCTTTTGGAGAAATAATAGCCGTCGGGTGAATATTAGTTTCTAACATGGATGTCCCTCTCTAATGGCTACCGGTAGTCGGTTAAGACGCGGTTTGTAACGGATAATCTCTCCGTGGCGTACACCAAGTGAGAGTAGATTGTTACAGGAGATCTCTTGACCGATAGCTGATAGCTGGCTGCTGATAGCCGATTCAGACGGATGCCAGGACGATTGATAGTTCAGCCTCAGTTGCAAGCTCGTCTCCTACATAAACACGACCTTCGATCCGGGCAAGTCTGCTCCGCAATTGTGCGACCTCTATCTCCAATCGAAGTTGATCTCCAGGAATGACGGCACGCCGGAATGTCGCCTTACTTATTGAACGGAAGTAACCGAGTTCACCCTCTTTACCGATGTCCCGAAGCACGAGCCATGCAGCGAGTTGCGCGAGTGCTTCAATCTGTAGTACACCCGGCATCACAGGCTGCGTTGGGAAGTGTCCCTCAAAAATCGGTTCGTTGTAGGTCACGTTCTTAATACCGACGGCCCGTTTTTTACTCTCATATTCAATAACTCTATCAACCATACACATCGGATGCCGATGTGGTAACACTTCATAGATTTCCATGACTTCAATCGGTTCTTGAACGGGTGGTTGTTGAAGGTGCCCCGCCTCAGCGAGGGCTTTCACAAATTCGGCATGGAATGTATGTCCAGTCCGCATTGCGATAACATGCGCCTTTGGAAGGTGCCCCGCAAGATAAAGATCACCAATCAGGTCCAAGATTTTATGTCGGACAAACTCATCGTCGAAGCGGAGCGGTGCGCTCGGTTCTGCTGCCGCGTTGATAACAAGGACATTATCATAACTTGCGCCTTTCCCGATGCCAAGTGCCTGCAGTGCTTCGATTTCATCCTCAAAACAGAAGCTGCGCGCCGGTGCTATGTTACGGGCGTATGATTCTGGCGTTATTTTGAATGTCGCTATTTGCGGAGTCGTTTGTGGGTGGGCGTAAACGAACGTTACCTCCAACGCATCAGCAGGCAATAAAACGAGTTGTCTGTCTCCTGAGGAAAGTGAAAACGGTTCTACGACCTCGATAGAATTCCGGGGTGCGTCTTGTGAAACAAGCCCTACCGCTTGAATATTTTCGACATACGGCATCGCACTTCCATCAAGCCCAGGCGGTTCGGGGGCATCGAGTTCCACGACAGCGTTGTCAACACCGAGGCCCGCTAAAGCGGAAAGGATGTGTTCGACGCTACTAACCGTTGTATCGCCACTGCGTAAACTGGTACATCGTGGTAAAATGTCTGCCCAATTTTCCTGACATACCTTTACTTCTGGAGCGTCTACGATATCTACACGCCGAAAGACGATACCGGAATTCGCGGATGCCGGTTTCAAGGTCAATGTCACAGGTTCCCCTAACATTAACCCTTTTCCTGTAATTGTTATCTCGTTTTGAATTGTTTGCTGTGAATCTGCCTTTTCCATTTTTTATGTGTTATCGGCTATCAGCGGGAATGGCTATCAGCCATCAGAGCGGTTTCCTTCGGCAAGACACGTGAGCGTTACGGAACGTTTCTTTTTTGCTGACTGCTGACTGCTATTTCCGTTGACAGTTATTAGACAACTATCCCTTCGGTTTGTTGTAAAGCATGCCTACCGTTCACGAGAGGCACGTCGAATTTTTCGTATCATCCTGTTATGTTCTGAAAGCGTCTTTGAAAAGTGATGTTTTCCTTCGCCTATTGCCACGAAATAAAAATAGTCTGTTGTTTCTGGGCGCAGTGCCGCTCTGATCGAATCGAGCCCCGGATTGGCAATAGGACCAGGGGGTAGCCCCTTGTGTGTGTATGTATTATAGGGCGAGTCAACACTTAAATCTGCTCTCGTTAAAAGCCGTTTTGGGTTTCCTAAAGCGTACAGCACTGTTGGATCTGCCTGAAGTCGCCACTTTCGTTTCAGTCGATTATGGAAGACACTCGCGATCCGAGGACGTTCTGGTTTAGATTGCGCCTCCTTTTCGATCACGGAGGCAAGCGTTACGATTTCATGGCGTGTGAGCCCTAAGTTTTCTGCCTCTTCATCAAACGTTTCAGCCCACTGTTGCTTGAATTCATTGAGCATCATCTCAACTGCCTTTTCAGCCGTTGTTCCTTTCGCGAACTTGTAGGTATTCGGGAAAAGGTATCCCTCTACCGTTTTACCTTCAAGTCCGTACTGTTTCAACAAAGGGGGCGATTCGGTGGCCGCCCGAAATGCTGCAGCTGTGCCGAAACCTGTTGTTTCCCAAAGCTGAGCGATGGCGGATGTTGTTAACCCCTCTGGAACTGTCAAACTAACGAGCGTCACCTGTCCTTTTTCAAATTCATTGGCAATATGCCACAACGCCATATTCCGTCGCAGGGCATAATTCCCTGCCCGTAAACGTTTGCCGGTTCCCCTATGTCGGACAATTATACGGAAGGCATATTCACTCCGAATTAACTTTTGTTCGACGAGCCGCTTTGCTATTGCTCGCGAACTGCTGCCAATTGACACCTCGAAATTAACGATCTCTTCCGAAGATGAGGGCGGTAACATTAAAAATACGCCAATTAATAAGCCGATGAGGCAGAGCGTGCCGAGACCGCAGAATGTCAATATGCTTATTTTAATTATTCGCTTTTTTTGTATTGACCCCATGCGTTTTAATGGTAATTATTGAAGGTATTGCAGTGGTAATATTTTCACGTTCTGACGGGCGATCAGGCATTTATTAGTAAATGCTGTCGGCTTCACGGTCCTGATTCAAATAGTCAGTGAGAATGATCACTGCTGCGACCTCGTCAATAAGTTCTTTCTGTTCTTTTGTGTCTTTGTTAAGTTCTCGTAATATCTCTTCAGCCTCAGCGGTTGTAAAGCGTTCATCCTGAAATTCAATTGGGATGTTGATGACGCCCTCCAAACGTTGCGCAAACTTCTGAACTTTTTCTGCTTGTGGCCCCATTGAACCATCAAGTGAGATAGGTAACCCGATAATAACACGTTCTACCTTGTGAATGGAAATGAGGTCTGAAATAGCGATCAGATCGACTTTCCGATTTTTCCGAGTCAGCGTACACAGCGGATGTGCTGCAACCCCGAGTTCATCGCTGAGGGCGACCCCAATGCGTATATCACCAACGTCTAATCCGAGTAAAACTGCCATAATAGCTCCGTGGTTTATTGCTATCTGTCGTCAGGTAATTGATTGCTGAACGCCGAATCAGAAGCGTCCCAAACGTAAAATAGAGACTACCAATCCGAAGAACGTTGCAGTTAAAATTTTACACGAAAAGTTGTGTGTAGTCAAGGAAAATCTGGTGGAGGCAAAAATTCCGATACGGACTTGATAAATTGTCCTTAAGTATGCTATAATTTCGGAATAATAAACAAAGGAAGGTAGCAAGTTTTGCAATTGCCTCTTGAGTTTAACGAAGATAATCAAACAATTAGCCATTATCTCTATTATGGCGATAACCTCTCCATTCTCCAGCAGTATGTTGCTGATGAGAGCGTCAATCTGATTTACATTGATCCGCCATTTAATACAGGAAAACATCAACAACGGACAGAGATTGAAGTCAAACCAGATGTCCAAGGCGACCGCGTAGGTTTTCAAGGCAAGACATACCGCACCCACAAGGGCAAAACTACACACTACACCGATAAGTTTGAGAGTTCAGATGCTTACTTGCAATTCTTGCGTCCTCGTTTTGAAGAGGCGTATCGGGTACTACATCCACACGGCAGCTTCTTCCTTCATATTGATTGCCGAGAGGTGCATTACTGTAAGGTGATGCTTGATGAGATCTTCGGGCGAGCGTCATTTATGAATGAGATTATCTGGGCTTACGATTACGGAGGGCGCGCCAAATCACGGTGGTCCCCTAAGCACGACAATATCTTGTGGTACGTTAAAACTCCGAAGCACTATACCTTCAATTTTGAAGAGATGGATAGGATTCCATATATGGCACCCGGCTTAGTTGGGAAAGAAAAGGCAGCGCGAGGCAAAACACCAACCGATGTCTGGTGGCATACCATCGTTAATACCAACGGGAGTGAAAAAACCGGGTATCCAACGCAAAAGCCACTCGGGGTTCTTAATCGCATCGTTAAGGTACATTCGTCACCGAATGACATACTTTTAGACTTCTTTGCGGGTAGTGGTACATTTGGTGAAGCCGCTGCACTCCACAATCGAACCTCAATTTTAATTGATAACAATATCCCCGCAATCAAGTGTATCATGGATAGGTTAGAGGCTTACGGTATTGAACTCGTTAACGCTGATTACAAAGTACTCAGCGCGCGCGCAATAGAATAGAGGTGTTTTGGTTGTTCACTTCGTGTAGGAATATAAAAAAACTGCTTTTTGGCTATCTTTTTTAAAACAGATGTTTCTAATAAGTGTGGATGCCGAACTGTAGTTGCTGGTAAATGGTTCGCTTGATGTTTAACAAAAAACGAATGCGAAAGGCGTACGGAGGGATGCACTGTGAAAGGACTTAAGGAAATTTCGGAACAGATTCGAGAGAGTATCACCCAATTTGTAGAGGCAGTAGATGGCACCGAGTCTCTGCTTGATAAAACTATCCTTGATATGAAAAAACGGCTCGCTGAGGCAAAGGATCTCGTCGCCACAGCGATGGCTGAGGAGCAGAGACTCAAACGCGCCTATCAGGAGGCTATTGATACCGCAGAAATATGGGGTAAAGAGGTTGATACCGCTTCGCAGATGGATGACCTTGGACGCGCAAGCAAAGCACGGCAACGTGAGCGGCAGCATCTACTTCACGCAGACGACTATAAACGTCAAATTGATGTTCAAGAAACAGTTGTTGCTCGCCTTAAGGCTGCGCTCCACGAATTTTACCATGAGTTCCGGGATACCGTGAAACGCTCTGAAACCCTTTGCCAACGTCAGAAACAGGCAGAAACGCGAGCGGAATTCTATAAGAAGGTTTATCAGTTGTTGTTTAATGAATTGGACACCAATGTGTCTAAAGTCTTTGAGCAGGCGGAACAGAAATTGAAAGCGACAGAAGCGGAAGCGGAAATTTGGGAAGACAAGAGTCGCTCTGCTACCGTTGACACAGAAACCGGCGGAGCCAACTTCAACCTGGACCAAGCACTTGCAGAACTTAAAGATGATGTCTTGGGCAGTGGTCGAAAATGATTAACCTCTTGGAGCTGACGAAATATTTCGGTAAGTTATGCGCCGTTGATGCGCTGACATTGCAGGTGGATGCTGGTGAGATTTTTGGGTTTCTCGGACCCAATGGCGCGGGGAAAACAACGACAATCAATATGCTCACAGGTTTACTCCGTCCGACATCTGGTAGCGCAACACTTGGCGGGTATGATATTCAGCAGCAGAGTCTGCAGGCGAAGGCGATTCTCGGCCTGATGCCAGATACACCGCAACTCTACGAGGCGTTAACGGGTAGGCAGTTTGTCCGTATGATCGCGGATTTATATGAAGTGCCACCGCGACAAGCCGAAAATGAGTTGGGGATCCTACTTGACCAACTTGAACTTGTTGATGCCGCTGATGATCAGATTAAAGGGTATTCCTACGGTATGCAGAAGAAAATTTTACTGATCTCGCTCCTCGTGCATCACCCGAGAATCCTTTTCCTTGATGAACCTACCAGTGGGCTGGATCCGAGAAGCGCACGCACCGTCAGGGAAATTTTGCGCGAACGCTGTGAGCAAGGTTGTACCGTCTTTATGACAACACATATACTTGAAATTGCTGAGCGGATCTGTGACCGGGTCGGTATTATTAGTAGAGGGCAGCTGATCGCTGTCGGAACACTCTCGGAATTACAGCAAAAGCAGCGTGATCTCCAAGCACAGTCCACGGATGTCAATCAGCAGACAGAGACATTAGAGGATATTTTTCTTGATCTAACGGCTGATGTTTGAAGAGTGGCTGTCAGCCAACTTCGCAGTGGAGCCTGTCGGCACCCCAGACCAGAGACTCTTGAAAATCTTACATGTTCCTATTTCCGTCAGAATTAACCCAAAACCATCGTGGAACGTAGTGGAACGATGAGCATTTGGCCATAATTAAAAGATGTTAAGAAATATCAAAATTCTACTAAAAGCGGATTGGCAAGGCTGGGGAAATGGTCTTAAACGCGGTGGAGAGACATGGCGGAGAGGCGTTTTAAAAGGCATCGGTTATCTTATCTTCATCGCTGCATTGGCAGTGTTAGGCAACACCGTTTTCAGCCATTTGCGGTTCATTGAGGCAAAACCTGCGCTGCTGTTGGGCGTTATTAATGGTTTCATGGCGTTCGGACTTATTGTCATTGCCAAAGAGTTGATGGAGAGTTCACTGAAAAGTCTGTATGAGACACCGGATACCGCTCTCTTACACGCTGTGCCGATGCCTCCGGTGGCAATTTTCGGATATAAGTTCGTTCACCTTACGGCGACCCGCTTCCCAAGCATACTCTGTTTTTTGGGGCCTCCATGGGTGATGTTCGGTCTGATATTTGAACTGCCTTGGTTTTTTTACGCGGTCCTATTTCCGACATGCTTGTGTCTTCTCGTAATGCTCGTGAGTTATGTTACCATCAGCGTCATGTTGATCGCTCGTTTCTTTTCATCCGGGTGGCTCCTCGCGACACTCAAGGTGCTCGGTACGGGCATCGGTGTCACCGTAGGGTTTCTGTTATCATTGACACTGTTTACGACATCTGATTTAATACCAGTGAAACAGTTTTTGCTGGATTGGGCATCCTCGGAAACAGCCGGTACAGTGCCTAAACGGTATCCGCACGAATGGATTGGCGAGTTCATGTTGATCTGGACGACTGAACCTACAATAGGGGACCGATTAAAATGGGTGCTGTGGGCACTTGGCGGATGTTTCACCTCTGTGAGTGTCGCAATCTTTGTTGCACAGTTGATTTACCAGCGAGGTTGGGAAAATATTCGTCAATTGAAAGCCAAGCGGAAACCGGTACGGAGCAATGGTGATCCTAAAGCATCGGACCTAAAAGGTATTGCCATAGCACTCGGGCGCGGTAAAATCAGAACGATGATGCTAAAAGATTTTCTGGTTTTTGCGAGACATAGTGGACGGCTAATTGCGGTTGTAATGCTTACGCTCTTTTTAGGAGTCCACATCGGCATATTATTCACAGGTGGGGGCAGCGCAGATGCGAACGCCGCTGAGATTCTCACTGTACAGATTGTACTTTACAGCATTCTTATTACCTTTGGTATCAGTTGTAACGGGCTACGGGATGAAGCGAAGACATGGTGGATGCTGAAATCTGCGCCTGTTACACCGGATATGGTGTTTACAAGCAAGTTCCTAACAGCATTTCTCTGTGCATTGGTTTATGCCGAATTCTGGTCCTTGGTTGCAGGTTATCTACTCCGAATGCCGAGAGACGTTTGGTTGCCCGTGCTGCTAACACCTGTTATAACACTCCCCACAGGGTGTGCCTTGAATACGACAATTGGAACACTACCGTGGATGGCGGAGTTGAACCATCAACCGAGACCGCTTTTGCGGGTTGTTACTTTCGCTGTGACACTCGTTGTTGATATGGGACTTGTAATCGCGCCAGTGATCGCATGGTATACAGAAAGCATCGTTCTGTTTGTAGGATTGATAACCATCCTTGCAGGCGTGTTCGTGGTGTCTTATAAGTGCGGAATCAGCAACCTTCGCAGATTGTTAGTCGCACAGTCGTAACGTTTGTAACACTTGCAATTGAGGTTTCTAACCTCGCCTACTTCCGACGCACAGAAAGGGGAAAAATGTTAATAGAATATGAGGGCATAACACCGGATGTGCATTCCTCCGTCTTCGTTGCATCTGGCGCGATGATTATTGGCGATGTGACAATTGGTCAAGAATCGAGCATCTGGTTTAACAGTGTACTCCGCGGAGATTTAGAACCGATCCGAATTGGATGTCGTACCAACGTGCAGGACGGTGCGGTCATACACATGGACAAAGAAATTCCGTGCCTTATCGGTGATGACGTTACGATCGGTCACGGTGCTATTCTCCATAGTTGTACGATTGGCAACGCAGCTCTGATTGGGATGGGCGCGATTCTTTTGACGGGTTCGGTCATCGGTGAACGCGCTATTGTCGCTGCTGGAACGCTTGTGCGCGAAGGGCAGGAGATCCCACCGGGGACCGTCGCTATGGGAGTCCCCGCGAAAGTTCGACGTGAAGCTACCGAGGCTGAACTTGAACGCGTCCGGCACGGTAAGGACGATTATGTCTTGCGTGGCAAATTAATGCAAAAGTCTACTTTGACATCTCAATAGGTACATTTTATGAGTATAACGGTTTTTATTTTTCGGTAACCGATAAAAAGGAAGATTATGGCAAAACGAACATGTTTGATGATTGGCGGCAGTGGTATGGCCGGTGGCTGGATCCACAACTTCACCAGTAATTTCAGTGATCGGATTGAAATCATTGGCTTAGCAGACGTGAATACAGACGTTCTTGCAGCGCAAGGCGAGACGTTAGGTCTCAGTGCCTCACAACTCTTCACAGATTTTAACGAGGCGTGTGCAGAGGTCAAGGCTGACTTTTGTGGGATTGCTGTCCCACCGCAATTCCACAGTCCTGCAGCGATTGCCGCTATGGAAAACGGGATGCCCGTTATTTGTGAAAAACCGATCGCCGACACCTTGGATGCAGCAAAAGCGATGGTACGCACCGCGCAAAATACCGGATTGCCGTGCGCTATTATCCAAAACTATCGCTATGCGAACAATAAACAGGAATTAATTCGCATCCGTGATGAGGGTAGATTGGGACGACTCCAACACATTGTGGGTAGATACGCTTGTGATTACCGTCGCTATCTCTCATGGGGAAGGGATTGGCGGCACGATATGGATTTCGCACTCCTCTTTGAAGGCTCCGTTCATCATTTAGACATGCTCCGGTTCCTCTCCGGCGGGGATTGTGAAACGCTGGTCGGATTCGGTTGGAATCCGGAATGGTCAAGTTTTAAACATTATTCAAGCGGCTTCTATATGATGCGGATGGATAATGGAGTCCACACCTCTTATGAAGGAAACAGTTCCTCTGCAGGGATCATTAATTGTTGGAATTCTGAACACTACCGCGCCGAGTTTGAAGAGGGGGCTGTCGAAATCGCAGGCGGAAACCAGATGACGATCCACCGGGTCGGTGGCGAAGCGGAAGTCTATGAGGCACCACCCATCCCCTATCATGCCCATCAGCATCTGTTTGATGAGTTCCTGAATTGGCTTGATGGGGGTGAACCTTCTGATACACGGATTGAGGACAATATCAAAAGTTTCGCGCTTGTCATCGCTGCAATGGAAACGTCCGTTGATGGGCAACCGAAGCAAATTGCTGATTACCTCAGTGACTTGGATCTCTAAGATTTACGCGTCTGCCCTCGCGAAAGTTGCGTGTCGGATAGGTGTTAACTATGCTTAATGCAGACCACGAAATACCACGTGTTCTTGAGGATATCCCGGAATCGGAGCAGCATGCTTTACTTGAAAAGGCGGCAACATGGATTGTGCGGCGCGGTCTGACCGCGCCGGCAATTATCGTCTTGGAGACCTGCAAACCGCTGAATTTTTTGGGCAGTCAATTCTTGATTGCATTTAGCCCTTTCGTTCAAGCGATTTTCAAAGGCGACGAATACCACAAATTCGCGCTCGTTTTGGAGAAAGATGCAAATGTGGAGCTCCTGATTGAATTGATCGAGGCGCAGTCATGAGTCCGGACGGACAACTTCAATGGAGGGCGACTCAATAGCGAAAACCGTTAATTTATCAAACAACGAAACTTACCCACAAGGAAACTTAAAATATGGCAGTTGAATTGAGAATGCTTCAGATGGATCAGACGATGACCAAAGGCAAAATCGGGAAATGGCTCGTTAAGGAAGGCGATACCGTTACAGAGGGGCAACCTTTGTTAGAGATTGAAACTGATAAGGTCGTCCATGAACAGGAATCCCCTACCGACGGTGTTATCGCGCAATTACTTGCTGAGGAAGGTGCCAATGTCCCCGTCAACGCGTTACTCGCTGTTATCGGGGCACCCGGTGAGGAAGTGCCACGCGTTGAGGCGGATACAGCAGTTATGGAAACGCAGGAACCGGAACAAGAAACACCGGTACAACCCGCACAACCGAAGCCTACATCGTCACCTACCGCTGTCACACCTAAAGCCTCACCAGTGGCACGGCAACTCGCTGAGAAACTCGCTATCGACTTGACCCAAGTTACTGCTTCTGGACCGGGTGGACGTATCCTTGAAGCCGATGTTCAACGGTATATCGACTTAAGAGCACCAGTTCCAACCGAAGCGGAAACCACACGTCTGAAGGCATCTCCCCTTGCACGGCGATTAGCAAAAGAGCATGGTGTCAATCTCAGTTTAATTGCCGGTTCTGGACCCGATGGCAGAATCGTCCGAGATGATGTCCTACAGGCAGCCAGCACAGCACCTGAGATGCCTGTTATAGAGACACCAGCACTTGAGCAAACAACCGAAGTCATCGCTATGGACGGCATCCGTGGCATTATCGCAGAACGGATGACTTTGAGCCTTCAGACGAATGCCAGCGTCACGCTTCATACCGAAGTTGATGCGACGGCATTTGTTGAATTACGTGGAATGCTCAACGATAAACTACAGGCAAGAGAGGTGAGTATTACCTACACCGATCTGCTTGTGAAAGTTGTGGCAAATGCTTTGCGGGAACATCCACGACTCAATGCAACACTCACGGATGAAGGGATACATCTATTACGAGAAATTAACATCGGGGTGGCAGTCGCACTGGAAGATGGGTTGGTAGTACCGGTCGTCCGAGATGCTGATAAGGAGCGGTTATCGGAGATTTCGACGCAAGTAAAAGATTTCGCTGAACGGGCACGCGGTAATCAGTTGACACCGGGGGAGCTTCAAGGTGGGACCTTTACGATTACGAATCTCGGAAACTTTGGGATTGATGCGTTCACGCCGATCATCAATCCGCCGGAGAGTGCTATTCTTGGGGTAGGGCGGATTCTGAAGAAGCCGGTTGTTCACGAAGATGAGATTGTTGTTCGGAGTATGCTGACGCTGAGTCTGACGTTTGACCATCGTGTGATAGATGGCGCGCCTGCAGCGCAGTTCCTGCAAACGGTTTCCGGTTATATTCAAGATCCATATTTATTGTTGGTGTAGTATTTACCTTTGCTGCACCAATATATCAATTTTACGCAGATTTTCCGTAACTTTATTAGATTTCTGTGCTCCAAAACAAAGTTCACCGATTACAGGCGGGGTCGTTACTATAGTATTCCGCATTTCTTACTTTCTCTTGAACCAGTAGATCACCGGCAAACAATGCAATAGCAACGTTGGTATCAAGCAGATATTTACCACTCAGATTCATTGACCTGCTCACACCCTTCTTCAATTGCCTGTTTCATGATTTCAAGGTCTTCAGGCGAAATTGTGCCTACAAGTTTAAGCAATTTTTCCCCAGGATAACGTTTTGACAGTTCATCCGAAAGTTCTAACGCGAAATCCAAAACCTGTTTCTGTTGCAAAGGTGTAAGTTTTTCTATCTGTTCCAGAAGTTCTTGTTTTATAGTAAAGCCCATAATTATTTAGACGCGCGGTTGACCGTAGGGGCTGGGT
>VXZK01000147.1 GCA_009845545.1 Candidatus Poribacteria bacterium | reverse complement strand
AGGTTTTAATAGATTCTAACAGGTTCTTGAGATTTTGTTAAGTCCTAAACAACGGACATAGGGAATCAAGTTCGAGTGGTTTGATACCACGCGACTGCTGGTTTAAACTGAGGATAATTCGTGAAAACTGAAAACCCACCTCCAGCTGATGGACAGACAGAAACGCCGAAGCGGATCTTGGTCATTGAAGACCAAGAGTTGAACCGAAAAGTTGTGCGGATTGTCCTACAATCGAAAGGCTATACAGTTGTAGAAGCGACGGATGCTGTCGAGGCACTCGCCAGCTTAGAAGACGCAATACCGCAGTTGATTCTTATGGATATTGCCTTACCCGGACAAAGCGGCGAAGATTTAACAAAACGGATCAAAGCGAATCTCGCGTGGGTAGAGATACCGATTATCGCCCTAACCGCTGCAGCGATGTCTGGCGATAAAGAACGTATCCTCAAAGCAGGGTGCGATGATTATCTCAGTAAGCCGATTGATATTAAGGTACTCGTCGAACGTGTCGAAACCCATCTCAGAAGGACAGAACCATGAACAATGAAATGACTTCTGAACTGCAAGAAACCGCTAAAATCCTTGTTGTTGATGATGAACCGAGGAATGTCAAAATTCTCCAAATTCAACTCAAGGCGCGGGGGTATACAGTTTATACAGCCGCAGATGGACTCGAGGCACTTGATGTTGTCGAGAAAGAGATGCCAGATCTCATCTTATTAGATATCAATATGCCAAGAATGGACGGTTTTGAAGTTGTTAAACAAATTCGAACAGATGCAGCGACAGAGTTCATTCCGATTGTGATGATAACCGCACTACGCGATACACGTGAAAATCGAATCAAGTCCATTGAAGCAGGTGCCGACGATTTTATTGAGAAGCCTTTTGATAGTTTGGAAGTGCTGGCACGGGTCCGATCTCTATTACGCATTAAACAGTATCAGGACACACTCGCAAAACATAACGCCCGATTGGAAGAAGATCTCCAAATGGCACGGAGCATTCAGGAAATACTAATCCCGCAGAATGGCGTATTGGAATTATCGGGATTCCGCATCGCTTCGCGTTGCTGTCCGGAGATGGCAGTCGGTGGGGATTTCTTTGATATATGGGAAGTCGCGCCGAACCGGCTCGGCGTTTTTATTTCTGATGTTATGGGACACGGCGTTTCAGCGGCGTTCGTAACAGTTTTTATTAAAACAGTTTTGGCGGAATTCCAGCAACAGATTGCGGATAACCCAGGATACCTGCTTGAAATACTAAATACGCGTTTTAATGATTTAATTAGTTCACGGTTGTTTATGTTCGCAACGGCCTTCTGCGGTATCATTGATCTTGACAACGGCGAACTCATCTGTGCAAATGCCGGGCATTCATTCCCATTTTTGTACAACACGGACCGAGAGACATACGACACTATTGGTGATAAGAATACTGGAAACGGGTTAGGAATTTGGCAAGAATCGGTTTATGAAACCATGCGTTATCCATTTGACCTGTCGAGTAAAATGTTTCTCTATACAGATGGCGTTTATGAAGCGAAAAATCCGCAAGGCGAAGAATTTACAGTAGAACGCCTCCAAAAATTGGTATCTACTTGTACAGAACAGTCTGCTGCAAAACTCATTGCTAACATCTCGGAGGCGGTTGATGTCTTCACCGATACCTGCCCTAAAGAAGACGATCTAACGCTCATTGCTATTGAGGTTGCGGGGGACAACTAAAATTTAAGATCATTGGGTTTTAGGAGCCCAAAAACGACTCGGACATCGGTTCCGCCTGCAGAGTTGGGCTGCATCTCGTGGGTATCCGCAAGCGATTTGGCGATGAAAATACCGTGTCCACTTTCGCTGCTTGGCGAACGGTGCTCTTCAATTTCCGAGAGCCTTTCGTGCGTTAACCAACTTTTTTCCGTTGTATGCGGCGCACCGGTATCTCTCACTAAAACCTCAAGGGAGTGTGTGTCAATCCTGATTCGTAATTTAACGCCAACCGTGGCATCGACCGAACCGTGATGTATTGCGTTGCTGCAGATTTCATCAAGCACAAGTTGGATGTCTGCCACACGTTTTCTGGAAAATCCGAGGTTTTGTGCAAGGTTACCAATAAATGCTCGAATAGGTTCTATATAGAAGACAGTGCTCGGAATTTTAAGTTTAATGTCTGCTTTCGCCATGTGTTAAAATCTGTTTTTAAAATGCGGCAAGTGCACTGTTTTCTGACTCATAGATTTCGACAACACTCGAAGCACCGATCAGATTGAAAGTGCGTGTTAGATTATCGGCGAGTGCACAAATCTTAAGGTCGCCACCGTTTTGGCGAAGCCGCTTTGCAACACCCACCAAGGCACCCACAGCAGTACTGTTAATATGACTCACCTGACTGAGGTTGACGACAACTCTTTCGACTTTTTCTGCTAAGAGATCCTCAAGTACTTTCCGTAAATCAGACGCTGCATAGCTACTCAAGTCTGTTTTTATCTCAAGAATTTTGATCCCGGACTCCTCCCGGAGTTTCATTAATTTTGTCGAATCCACAGAAATCACCTCTCGTCGATCAAAACTATGGTAAAATAATCACTGACTTAATGTTATCCGAAATTGATAAAAAAGTCAAACAAAATTCTTCGGTTGCTTCGCGAATTAGACAAATTTTGCTCGGTAGAAGGCTATCGAAAGATTAAATTGTGCCAATGAAAAAAATTCTTGTTGCTTTCTTTATATTTTTATGATATACTATTGCGTAACCGATTTGAAAGTGTTAAAAGCACTTTGAATATAAGGAG
>VXZK01000080.1 GCA_009845545.1 Candidatus Poribacteria bacterium | reverse complement strand
CAAACCATATTAATCAAGTATAGAAATCATGTCAACTATTTTGCGTAAGTCCTAAAATGTTTAAAGAACCCGAAGATTTTATTGTTGAAGAACTACCGCTTTATGAACCCTCTGAAACAGGGGCACATACCTACTTCGCGATTCGGAAACGGAATCTCAGCACTATGGAGGCTATTAACCGAATCGCACAAGAACTACAGGTACCTGCACGCAATTTCGGTTATGCTGGCTTAAAGGATAAGCAGGCAGTTACAACACAGGTATTATCTGTCGAAGGTGTAGCACCAGAACGGATTTTGAAGATTGAACAACCGGCTATTGAGGTGTTATGGGCGGAACGGCACACACATAAATTGCGGGTGGGACACCTTCGTGGCAACCGCTTTGAACTAACCCTGCGCGATATTTCTCACGATGCAGTGTCTCTTGTCGAAACGGTGATGGAGAAATTGGTAATTGAAGGCGTACCGAATCGATTTGGCACACAGCGATTTGGAAATAAAAACGACTCACACCTGATCGGCAAAGCACTCGTGAAAGCGGAGTGGGAAACGGTCGTACGTTATATGCTCGCAGATGACGCACCGCAAGTAGACAGTGTCGCACGCCGTATACAACAGGAATTAGCACGGAAACCTGTCGAAAAAGTGGTAACTTCTATTCCGTATTGGTTGCGCAAGTTATACTTATCAGCCTATCAAGCATATCTTTTTAACACTGTTTTGGAGAAACGGATGCCGCATTTAGCTAAGCTTCTTGCGGGAGATGTTGCTGTGAAACATAGCAACGGCGCGCCCTTTCTCGTTGGGGACCCGACGGTTGAACAACCGCGGGCAGATGCGTTTGAGATTAGTCCTTCGGGACCAATCTTCGGGTACAAAATGCGAATGCCGACTGCGGATGTGTTTACACTGGAGACATCGATCCTCGCAGATGAAGCGGTTCGTCTTGAAAAATTTCGTAAGGTTGTGGGGATTCGGTTACCGGGCACCCGTAGACCCTTACGGATGCCGATACAACGCCATGAGGTATCTACTATTGATAGCAGCACCGGGATATGCCTCGGTTTCACGCTCCCCGCGGGTGGATATGCAACGGTGGTGGTGGAAGAACTCTTGGCAAATATACAGCCTTCCAAGGGGATTTAGTTTTTGTTTTTTTCATTCTTCTTGTGCCGTTTGTTTCGATTTCCGGTACCTGTAATACGTCCACGCTCCGGAGGCCAGGAGCACTACCAACAACACAATGATACCGATATTGAGAAGATAGCGACCACGATTGAGCTGCCACAACCGTTGGTTTGCTAATTCGGCGGCAGGCGTTCCTTTTTCTGCTTTCGTTTTGATCTCTTCCCAATACTTTTTGGCAAGCGCAGGTTGATTCAGCTGCTCCGCAAGTTTCGCAGTAACCACCAGATAGGTAACATCTTGAACGTCTTGCTTCTCTAACGCGTCGGCGAAGGAACTGAGAAGTAAAACTGTTAAATCTTCAGACATTTGTGGGAAATTTGTCGTGCGCTCAATCCCGTTCTGAAAAGCAGTGACGGCACTTTGATGGTTATCCCGGTCAAATTCAAGCTGCGCGATCTCGAACCAACTCCTCTTAATGAGCTGGATCGATTGTGTTATATCGCTATAACCGTCAAATATGAAAGTTGCTGAACCGTAATTCTGGTTACCCTGTTTCGCGTAGAGTGAATATGTTTCGCCGACTGTTAATAAATCTGAGTCTTTCCAATCCTCAAAACGAAACATTCCATCAGCCGCCACAGTCTGTTGATATGCTGTTCCATCTATCCAAACCAGAGTGTCGGCTGCCGACGCGCCAGCGACACCTTTAACGCTACCATGAACGGCGATAGCATCAAGTGCCCAACCGATGTGGACGGACTCTCCAAGCACCAACTGCAATTCCGCAGTTTTGGAGGGTGGAGCAATGTAACCGACTTTCTTTACGGATACTGTAGAAGTGCCTTGTTGTAGATTCTCTGTGATGAGTTTCGGTGTCCTTCCGACTTCTACATCGTTGATGAAAATTTGCGCACCATCAGGAAATGTTGTGATCTTAATCGCAGGACTCAGTTTAAGCAGTACTGCTTCAACATCACCTGTTGGGGCAAGAATCGCATCCAAGAACTCGGAATTTGCTCGCAACAACTCATACGTTTCAACGATGCTCAGCTGCCGATTATCGTCTGAATCCGTTGTATCTGCGGCGAGCACATCGTGAAGTTTCTGAAGGAGGACAGTGTGCTCTGCTTTTTCTGCCGGTTGAATCACATTCAGTGCTGCTGTGCCGAGGGTCTCGCGGTTGCCATAGTAAGCACTTAAGTTTGTATCCTGCGTATAACCATCGACAATAACAACCGTGCGTTCTCTCTCATGCTCTCTAAACCATCCGTTAAGTGTAGAATCTTGAATGCCATCTTCATCGCCGTCGATTATCAAACGCATTGAGGGCATACCTCTCGGTTTAGTGACCATTCCATGGAATAGAAAAACCAAAGTGTCCTGCGCCTGCGTCTGTCGTCCGATTTCTTGGAGGAGTGCGTGGATCTCTTCCGTTGTTGCAGTCTCGCCTTCAACATGATAGATTTGCTCACTCGGCACCTTTCCGCGTGATGTTAGGAGGTCGGTGAGTGAATTCAGTTGCTCATGTGCCCGTGCATCCGGTGTCGCGTCTACAAGCAGCCAGTATGTGCCGGAATCAACCGAGAACGCTGGCATCGCTACGATCACGAATATAATACAGATAAGGATGGATGTGAAAATGAAACTTCGCTGTGGCATGTTTCTATC
>VXZK01000343.1 GCA_009845545.1 Candidatus Poribacteria bacterium | reverse complement strand
CATTGTAGCATAATCTTATATTAGAGGGTGGTCTAAATTTCCGGTGGCAGTACAGTGTGCGTCGTTTACAATATCACTATATCCCTTTGACTCGGCTATATCTCTAATAGTGCAAAGAATGATTTGAAAAGTTGTCAGTCGTTGTTGCCCATCAATAATTTCATATTTGGGGATATTTCCCGCCGGTGTATTCTGTTGCTGTATGACGATAGTTCCGGTAAAATGGGGTGCTTGCTGTTTATCAGTTCGGTTAAAACTTTTTTCCTTAAGATCAAGCCACAAAGGTTCCCACTGATTTTCCTCATCCCAAACGTAATGCCGTTGAAACAACGGTATTTTATATTGAACGTTTAATCCGAATAACTCAGTAGCATTTACTCTTGTCACTCGCATTTGTGTGTTATCATTCATTTTCAATCCTTCCTTTTTTCATAAATCAAATGCTGAACTCCCGCGATGCGTCTATAAAACGACACACAGTTTTTGGGAGTGTTATCAAGGATTACCGCGAAGCCATTAAGTTTTATATTAACAGGCGTAAGGCATTCATAATATAAGTAGGTAAGTACAGATTTTACCCTATTCCTATCAATTGAATTGCCTGCTTCGAGGGTTATTATCTTGCACTTAAAGGTATTGGAGGCCCCACTCGTTTGAGCAATGCCTTCAGATAATGAACTGGGATAGCAAGATTGAGATTTTGTGCGTCAGGTCCGCCATGGCCAGCATAGACAATACCTATCACTTCCCCTTTATCGTTTAGTACGGGCCCTCCACTACTACCGGGCGAGACTGGAGCAGCGATCTGAAGGCGTTTTCCCTTATAGCGCATCTGGAAACCGCTCACAACCCCGGTAGAAAAAGTTCCTGTCCATCCTTTCGGGTTACCGGTGACGTAAATAGATTCACCAATCTGGACTGTGTGACTGTCTCCCAATGGCAACGGGCTGCTCTCTCCTGAAACTTTTAGGATAACTAAATCTTGCTTCGGGTTCATTGCGATAATTCCTTTGATGTCGTACCGTTTCTTCTCATCAACAGACAACGCGTAAGCGGTAGTTGCACCTTCAACAACGTGCCAATTACTGACAATCTGATCTTTGCTAATGAAAAAACCGCTTCCAATTGCCAATGGATCTCCAATAGCATCTTTTATGCGTATGAGCACCGTAGAGGCTAAGGCTTTTCGTGCAATCTGTTGTGCTATTGGGTTTTCTGTTGTGGTTCTTACTTTTTTGGGTTGTAAGTTCTTAGAGATGATTAACTCTTGGACCTGTTCAATCTGCTTTTGGATAGAAGAATCCTTAGAGCTATTAGGAAACGCCTGAACAAGAGTGTTGTACTCAGCGAGAGCCTTTCCATACTGTTCAACGGCTAAGTAAGTGTCTCCTTTTTTTAATTGTGCAAGGCTTTGAAGTTCTTCGGGAACGTTTAGGTCGTTGTGCATCCGTGTAAGACTCGTGATGAGAAGTTCGGCGATTTCACCGAGATTCTCGGAAGTTTCAGTTGAGAGATTATCAATGATATTTTGGTACCACTCCAATGCCTTGTGAAAATTTGTCACTGCCAGTTTAGTCTCGCCTTTTTTACTATGGTTAGTTGCTAAACCGTAATGTGATTCGCCAATCTGATAGGCACAGTATGGAACATAATTTATGGCTTCCGGATGTCCATTAATAACGCGTTCGTAAGCATCAGCAGCTTCTCGCCACTCTCCGATACGGTAATAGCTGTTAGCAATGCCGAGTTTAGCTTCTATAATGAAATCACTCTCCGGATATTTTTCCAAAAGTGACGTGTGTGCAATAATCGCATTTTTATAATCTCCTTGGTTGTAGTAAGCGTGCCCAATAACCATCTGAATTTCAGAAAGGAGTGCTTGATCATCGGTTTGTTGCATCGCCAACGTGTAATTGCTGCGTGCCTTAGCATAATCTCGCTGTCTGGCATAAATTACCCCAAGGTCAAAATAGGCATCCACTCGGTAGGGACTTTTCGTAAAGTCCGCGAGAAAGTTTTCATATTGTTGGATGGCCATATCATCTTTATTAAGCAAATTTAAGCAATAAGCGGAATGATACCTTGCATCGTCTTGTAAGTCGGAGTATTTTTGAAAATCTTCGGTACTGAGTTCATTAAATGCTAAATAGGCTTTTTCGTATTCTAACTCCTCCAACAGTGATTTGGCAATGAAATACTGTGCATCGTCCCGCAAATCGGAATTTGGAAAACCGTCTATCACTTTTCTAAAAGCACTTTGAGACTCTATATAACTTTGCAATTTATAATTCATATCGCCTATAGCGTACCACGCGTCATCTGTAAAGTTGCTGTCAGGAAAATTCTCAATTGCTTTGGTCAGTACCTGCTCTGCTGACTCAAATCGTTCAACTTTGTAGAAAAGGCTTCCCAAAATGTAATTGAGTTCTTTCTGATATTCAGCACCGCTTGCTGATGAA
Organism: Candidatus Poribacteria bacterium; assembly: GCA_009845545.1. GTDB lineage: Bacteria > Poribacteria > WGA-4E > WGA-4E > WGA-3G > WGA-3G. The sequence continues at coordinate 13,661 of VXZK01000343.1, read as the reverse complement.
GTGCCTCCCAGAATTTCAGTAAGCGCAGCATGATATTTGAAAGTTGTTTCTTTATAATCTATTGCAGAGACAGCATTTCCAGCTTCGAGGTAAAGTTGGACTCCTCTCGCTATAGTCAGCGTTTCCCCTATAATTGGATCAACTGTTAGCATAGATTTGAGGGATTTTTCAGTAGTTGGTCGTATACGTTTACAAGTGACGGTGGCGTTCTTAACATCGCCTTGGTTAAGGTAGGCAAAGGTCATAGCTAGCTGGATTTTGATTTTGGAGGGTTCTTTCTCGGTATTTTGTAGTGCCAATTGATAATTGGAAAGTGCTTTTTTGTAATCCGTTTTTTCAAAAAATATCTTGCCTATACCAAAGTGGGCGGTCGCAATGACCGACTGAATTTCGGTCTTGATCGGTTTTGTATAGTTTTCAGAACCAATTAGATGGTTTATAGCCCTTTCAGCATAAACGATTGCTTTACTATAAAGAATGTTAGGACTTTCCGACTGTTCAGCAAGTTTTAAATAGCAACTCGCTATTCTGTAATCGATGAATTCAATATAAGGGATGAATTCAATATAAGGGAGACGCTCAAACGTCAATTTATGCTTTTCTGGTTCTTTAAGAGCAAGTTCATATTTTTTAAGTGCCATACTGTAATCTTTGTAGTAGTATGACTCTTCAGCCTCTAAAAAATCGCTGGTCTCCGCATTGTTGTCTGTATACACACATTCTCTCACCCGCAGCCCCACTCTCTCAACAGTTTTCCAATCTATAGCATCCTCGTAACGCTCTGGTATCAACTTACCAAGTTCAACGAGCTTTGAGCGGCACCTTGTGATTCTCCATCTGATAAGTACAGGGAAATCCTCGTCAATATGTGGGCGGACACCAAGAGTTACCCCAGGCTTCTTAAATTCTTTAAGAGCAACCTTATATTTCTCAATAGCAGCATTGTAAGCTTCAACACGCTCCAACTTTTCAGCCTCTAAAAAAAACTTTTCAACTTGTCTGGCTGTACTTAATCCCAGCACAGCACATGAGGATAAGGTGAATACCAAAATAATCATGCCGATGCTGCTTAAAACGTGCAAGACCTTCATCTGGTTCATTTGGTTGTTTTCCGTATTTTCCTTGAGGCAGGACGATTTATAGTGGATTTCATAATTCATACTATAGTTTGGAAAGTTCTAAGTTCGATACACATTTCGCCCCTACGGGGCTTGAACCTTGGGAAGCCTAGCGTTTCTATAGACATTCCGCCCCGCTGGGGCTGCTTTTTGGTATATCCGAGTTCATTTTTCTCCAAGTTGCGTTCGTGTGAGGAACTCTGAGAAAAATCAGAGTTGCTTTGAAATCGAGCATGAACCTAACCGAAATTGTCCAAACTATGGAATACCGTAGATTTCAAGCAACTTTTTTCTATGCTTATCAGGAACATCTTCTCTATCGTTTTCCCAGTCTGAGATGTTAGCGGTACTTTTCAATCCTAATATATCACTGACTTCTTGCTGTGTCAGTCCTTTAATTTCCCTCAATGCCTTTAATTGTTTCCCGGTATAATACCAATTCATCAATAGTCCCTCCATAGAAATTAGTATGAGAATTCTCGTAATTGTTCTAAACGCAATAACCATCAACGCAAAGCATTTATACGCGATTGATGATCGGCTGCACTCCAGCGGAGTGCTATGTAAAGATGCCTGCGTTGGGCATAAATATGCTTTTTCACGCCTTATGCCGACCTCCCTCGTAAAAAAATAAAAACGTTGAAAAACGCAACGTCCAACCTATATAAATTGTCCAAACTATAGTGTTTAATAGGATAGCAGGTTTCCCGCAAAAAGTCAATTTGACAATTATCGAAAAACTATGTTAGAATGTGGATAGGAAATACACGAGGCAAATGGAGGACCGGTCATGAAATTATTTATCGCTGCTGTTATCAGTATCGCCTTCTTCGGGATGCTCGCGAGTTTTGCCGACGAAAAGACAGAACCGGCACCGCCAAAAGTAGGCGACACAGCACCGGATTGGACGCTCCAAGACCCCGAAGAAAAAGAACACAACCTGAAGAAACTACGCGGTAAAGTCGTCTTCCTGATTCTGGGCAACCGGAAAATCCGTAAAGAAGACGATAAATGGGCAGAGGCTTTCCAGAAGAATTACCGAGAGAACGAACAGGTTACCGCCTATATCATTGCCGATATGCGCAGCGTCCCCGGATTCATACCGAAACGGTTCATCAGAGGTCAACTCAAGAAAAACCCGCCGCCTGTGAAATTCCTACTGGACTGGAAGGGAGAGGTGCATAAACAGTATCAGACAAAAAAAGAGAAACCTACGCTCTACCTAATCTCGCAGGAGGGTAAGATTGTATTCCACCGAAAAGCGGATTTCAAACCAGAAACTTACACCGAACTTAAAAAGGAAATTGATAAACTCTTGGCAACCCCTGATGCAAAGTAATCCACCGTGAATTTACACAGCGGTGGCAGCCTATCTCTTGTTGTAGAACAGGTATCAACTGTACACAATCCTCTGGGATGGAAGAAAATATGTCTACTAAAACAAAAGCCAAAAGTTATTTATCCAAACCAGTCTTAACTCTTGTTCTCGGGATGCTTTTTGGTGTAGCCGGTATATTAGCGATAGATGCTTCAACAATCACACGCAACATATTATTTTTTATTTTAGGATTAATCCTATCTTTTTCTGCTGTCATAGCGGTGTTATACGGATTCTTCAGGATAGTAGACGGAAAAAAGGAGGCTAGAATGTTGATCGGAAAAACCGTTGAAGACTATTTATCCAGCCCCATCTTTCCCCTTGTCGCAGGGCTGCTCCTTGGCGGATTCGGGCTGTTCGCGATGTGGGTAGCAGCAGACGATACGCTGTTCCACATTTTAGCGTTATTCCTCACTGTCTGCGGCTTCTCCGCCGCTGCTTATGGACTGATGGGGACATTAGAGGACAAACAACCTAAAAGACTTACGAAGATTGAGCGACAAGAAGTACTCGCCCTTTCTCAGAGTCTGAAGGTACGTTACCCGACCTACACATTGAAGGTTCACAAATTGAAAGAGAAGCACCAAATGCTTCATGAAAAGTTCCCTGAAGTTCGAGCATACGCTGAGGAATTCAACCACCGTCTCAAGATGTTCCAGTCTGGGTTAGCTGAATTAGAGACACTGCTCCACGATAATCTGAGGAAGCACGCCCCCGTCATAGACAATGACAACGTGGACGGCGTCGCTAAGAAAATCATCTGGTCGGATAAGCAGCTTGCGTTGACGCAGTTAGGGACCGCCTTAAAAACATTAGTTGAGACAGAAAGTCCGGTCGTACCAGAGGATTACCGTAGCGTGCTGAGCCAAATTCGTAAAGACTTTAAAAAACTTGATGGCGGCGTAACGCTTTACCACGAATTGCTCACAACGTGTACCAGAGAAACCGATCCGTATGACGTTATCCAAGCCTTGAAAGAAGAAGTTGAAGGGATCGATGCCCTCATAGCACAGCATGAAGCCGAATTGCAAAGACTGGAAACAACCACCGTCACGCAATACGAGATGTCGAAAATGGCACTGTCAATGTTTCAAGAACGTTTTGACGAGTTCAAAGCGGATTGTGAGGTTTAATGAAGGATCAAAAAGGAACATCTATGAAATATCTCGTTACGGGTTGCGCTGGATTTATCGGGTGGAAAGTGACGGGGTTCTTACTGGAGGCAGGACATACGGTTGTTGGTGTTGATAACATAAACACCGCCTACGATACACAAGTCAAGCAATGGAGACTTCAGCAGCTGGAAGGCACGCCAAATTTCTATTTTCATCGCTCAGATATCTGTGACCGAGATGCACTGCGAAAAATATTTAGAGGTTCTGATACGGCACATCGGAGTGTGCCTACTACTTTTAATGCCGTGATTAACCTTGCCGCACGCGCCGGTGTCCGACAGTCTGTGGAAAACCCGTGGGTATATGTTGATACGAACGTGACCGGAACGCTGAATCTGCTGGAGTTGTGCCGCGAGTTTGAAGTCAACAAATTCGTGTTGGCTTCAACATCAAGCCTCTACGGTGCGAACAACCCACTCCCTTTCAGTGAAGAAGCGAACACAGACCAACCATTGTCCCCTTATGCTGCCTCAAAAAAAGGTGCCGAATCACTCTGTCATAGTTATCATCATCTCTATGGCATCGACGTGACAATCTTCCGCTTTTTCACTGTCTATGGACCCGCCGGCAGACCCGATATGAGCGCATTCCGGTTTGTCCAGTGGATTAGCGAAGGAAGACCCGTCATTGTCTATGGCGACGGCAAACAGTCCTCACGAGATTACACCTATCTCGAAGACATTGCCCGGGGTGTGATAGCCGGACTGAAGCCTCTTAAATACGAAGTAATTAATCTCGGTTCAGACAGTCCCATTGTGCTAATTGATACTATTCGACTGATAGAAGAACTCGTTGGCAAGGAAGCGGAACTCTCACATCAACCGTTCCACCCCGCAGATGTACGTGCAACGTGGGCAGACATCCGAAAAGCAGAAAAACTCTTAGGATGGCGACCACAGGTCACTTTTAGAGAGGGGATCACAGCACTTGTGGAGTGGTATCAGGCAAATCGGGAATGGGCAAAAGACATCCAAACAGGCTAAACCGCAGAGACAACCTGTGAACCGTTACGCTGCGTTAAAAGCGTGACCGCCTTTTCCAAGGCATTCGCGTCTACCTTCATTTTCGCGATCTCCACTTCGCGCTGCACATACGTCAGCGTATGTTCCGGACTCATCGGCGCAGCAATATCCTGCACAATCTTATGGAGTTTTTTAACATCAGTTTTCTTGATACCGGTCTCTGTTTCCACGCGGGTATGTAGTACAGTGGGAGATTCCGGTTCCTCAACAAGTTTTGCTCGCTTGGCACGGGTGGATTTGGCATTAGGTTTCGACTCTGCAGATGACCCTGTCGGTGCCTTCGCACGGCGGGCACGTTTTCGAGAGGTTCCCTGTTTAAAAGACTGGATCTTCCCCGCCTCCAGGGATTTGACACCGCATTCCTTACACAACTTCGCTGTGACATCCGCCAAAGTCATCGTTACAATGATTTCGCTGATTGACCCACAGAGTTCGCATTCAGCAAGGTTTTCGATACCTGCAAGGATTTCCGCCTGTATGACCAGCATCTTTTCTTTGTCGGTCTTTGTCTGCTTCTCCTTCTGGCAGAGCGCGATCAATTTCTGCGCAGATTTCTCAATTGTGTCTAAATGTCCCATGTGTCCCCCAACTGATAGGCGCGCTTTGTAAGCGCACTGATTCGCGGTGTATTGTTAATTGCCAAATCTACTTACTATAAACGTTATTCGCAGGCAAGATGCGTAACAGGAAGAGTGCTTATCCGAGACAATTATTACGACTTTTGTGAGGTAGCAAATTTTTTATCTCTATAAAGTTTATATTCAAAACTATCCAGCAGTGCTTCGCAACTCGCGGAGATGATATTTTCTGAGACACCGACGGTTCTCCAACTCCGCTCCCCATCGCTCGCTTCAATCAACACTCTGACTTTTGAACCGGTGCCTGCTTTGGTATCCAATACTCGGACTTTGTAATCTATGAGTCGAACTGTCTGTAAGGCGGGATAGAACTGTTCGAGTGCCTTTCGGAGCGCAGTGTCAAGAGCATTGACGGGACCATCTCCATCTGCAGCAGTGTGTGCGGTGAGACCGTCTGGCGTCGCAACCTTTACCGTCGCTTCAGAACGCATCGCGAAGTCAGTGAACTGCTCAATAATCACGCGGAAACCGACGGGCTCAAAGAACGATTCATATCCGTTAAACACCTTATGCGTTAAAAGCTCAAACGATGCTTCAGCGGCTTCGTATTGATAGCCGTCCTGCTCGGCTGCTTTCAGACGCTTGAAGAGTTCTAACACCTGCGGCGAATTCTTATCGTAATCGGGATATTCCTTCTCGATTTTTTTCATGATCGTGCCGCGTCCGGCTTGGTCAGAGACAAGGATTCGCTGCGTATTGCCAACTGTTTCCGGCACGATATGTTCATAAGTAAGACGATTCTTACGGATCGCGTCGGTATGTAAACCACCTTTATGTGCAAAAGCGGAGCGTCCCACGTAGGGTTGACGTTCATCATGCGGGAGGTTCGCCAATTCACTGATAAGTCGTGAGACACTTGTTAATCCTTGCAGCTGCGCATCTTTGAGGCATTTTATCCCGAGTTTGAGTTGAATAGTAGGGATAATAGAGGCGAGATTCGCGTTGCCACACCGTTCGCCATAACCGTTGAATGTACCCTGTACGTGGGTCGCACCGGCTTGAACAGCCAATACCGAGTTTGCCGCACCCATCCCCGCATCGTTATGTGTGTGGATGCCAACAGGCAAAGACAGCTCCGAGAGGACGACCTTCACACCTTCCTGAATTTCTAACGGCAATCTACCACCATTGGTATCACAAAGCACAACGCAGCTCGCACCACCTGTGGCAGCGGCTCGCAGGGTTTCTATAGCATATGCAGCGTCATCGGCATAACCATCGAAAAAGTGCTCTGCATCGTAAATTACCTCGCGACCGTTCTCCACAAGATAGCGGACAGAACTCTCAATTAATGCCAAGTTCTCTTCTGCCGTTACACGCAGCACATCGGTCGCATGAAGCCGCCAACTTTTCCCAAAGATCGTGACAATTCGTGCACCAGTATCCAGCAAAGCCGCCAGATTCGGATCTGCATCAACGGTATAAGTAGGGTATCTTGTGCTACCGAACGGTACAATCGTTGCCGTTTCCAGCACCATTCCCTTTGCGCGTTTAAAGAATTCTATATCTTTTGGATTAGAACCGGGATAGCCGCCCTCAATATAGCGAATGCCTAATTTATCGAGTGCCTCTATGATGATGAGTTTATCTTCAACAGAAAACGCTACGCCTTCCGCTTGACTTCCATCCCTGAGTGTTGTATCGTAAAATTCAACCATGTTATTTTCACTGTAAGTTTTGGCTTCTGCTTTTGAATGTGGGCTTGCAAACTTCGCCCTACAACACCAAAATTTGGTGCCTCCTTTTAGCAATACCCGTTTAATTCTGTTATTGAAATTCTATCACATTTTAGGGCAAAAGTCAAGATATTTGTAGTCGTACGACATGTTTCCCTTTCATAATCCACGTAATTGTGTTATGATTTAACTATCATGAAAAACTATGCTATTTTACTCATTTGTGTCGCGTTGTTGTTCTCAGGTTGTGGAATACTGGTGTCAAAACCGAAACCTGTTGAAACCCAGTCATTAACAGACTTTGCAAACCCGATCGAAAAACTACACACCGATATTGATGCCGTCTTGCAGGAAACGTTGTTCACAACAGCAAGCGTCGGTATAAAAGTTGTCGCTGTCGAAACAGGCGAAGTGGTTTATGAAAAAAACCCTTACAAACTACACCACCCCGCCTCGACGACAAAACTCTTCACGGCAGCAACCGCCTTGGCAAAACTCGGATCAGACTACCAGTTTGAAACGACCGTCTACGTTGACGCAGATGCGGATACACAAGTGGTCGGAGACATCTATCTCAAAGGCCGAGCTGACCCTGTACTTCAATCCTTTGATATGATGAAACTGGTCGATACATTGCTTGAAACCGGTTTGCAATCAATACAGGGTGACATTGTCGTTGATACAACATACCTTGATACTGTTCGGGAAGGGCCCGGATGGATGTGGGACGATAGACCGCTTCGGATTAGTGCTTTAAGTATCAGACAAATAGAGCCGGAACCCGGGACACGGAGCAGAGCCCTCGCGTGCGGCTATCTACTCAGAAATGAACTCATAGAAAAAGGTATTGAGGTGACAGGTGATGTCGTCCCTGGAACAGTACCATTAGACGCACGCACGATTGCTAAACACCTATCGCCACCACTCGCCAATATCATCAAATTAATGAACAAACCGAGCGACAACTGGATCGCTGAATTGCTCTTCAAAACCATAGGTGCTGAAGTGATGGGCGAACCCGGAACGTGGCAAAAAGGGAGAGATGCTGTCAATGAATTCTTAGAGGAAATCATAGGTGAACCGCCAGTACATCGGTTTGTTGACGGTTCTGGACTTTCCCGATATAACCTCCTCAACGCTGAATTACTCACGCAGCTGCTCGTCTATATGTATCAGAATTTTGAGTTGATGCCAGAGTATTTAGCATCACTCCCGATTGCTGGCATTGACGGCACTTTAATGAATCGGATGCAAGGCATGTCTGGTGAAAAAGTATTGCGTGCGAAAACGGGGACGTTGAGCGGTGTCTCTGCGCTTGCAGGCTACGCCGTCACAGCAGACGATGAAGTCTTTGCGTTCGGCATCCTCATCAGCCACTACGTCGGTTCCGCTATACCTGCCCGGGATATCCAAGATCAGATTGGAAATTATCTGACCGGATTCAGTCGTCATCCAACTATGGAACATTAGAAATCAGATACTCTGAAGCAGGTTCGTTTATAGGGGCAGTAATTTTTCATGTTTTTCTTGACATTTAGGCTTTCGCGAGGTATAATATCAACGCAATTCTCCGGTGCCGCGCTATAAATTGATTGTAAACATACAGTTTTGGGATAATTTCCGATTGACACTGATATTTTTTACGGTATATTAAACGTACTATTAGACGTACTTCTGTACCGCTCGTTAATTCGTTAATGAAAATCATTTTTTCACCCCGTTAATGCATTTCATTGGTAACCTCATTGAGAAGTATGAGGAGCAATCTACTGTGGCAAATTGGACTGAATCATTGAACAGAGAAGAAGCCAAGACTGACTTGGATTCCGGTATGCGTTTACCTGTGCGCGGTCTCGAGGCTGCCTATAGTGATGACGAACCCGAGTACACTCTTGACATGCTCACTGAGGTAAATCCGGACTACGCCGGCCTTGGCGAGAACGGAGAAGTCAGTATACGGTTACCAGCGCGCGGTCTTGAGGCTGCCTACAGCAACGATGAGCCTGAATATACCCTTGACATGCTTATCTCCGAAAATCCTGACTATGATGAACAATAGACCCATCACAGAGCGAGATGTAATCCTTGCTTATTTACTCGGAGATACTCAGACGTTTCTCAAAAGAATTCAGGTCTATCTTAAAAAATGACATCCCGTCGAGCAGTAAGGAAATTAACGCTAGCGAATTATGTCCGATGGTGGTACGAGAAAAATTTTAAGTCCGTGCTCGGTTACACACGAATGCACCTACAATAGAAATCAGGGGAGTAAATTATGCCACGCGAGAGTCAAACAGAGCGATACAGATCACTAATGGCATCTATTGCTGAACTTGGATATGCCTCTGAAGATGCCGACAGATTCTCTTTGTTTGATCCTAGTATACCTGAGACACAATCTGTTCCGCATCGCAAGCCAACGATACATCTTGAGACGCTTAAGAGTACTTTTGAGAATATCAATGAACATCTACCATTTGAATCTCAAAAGCAAGCACCTGTTAAATTTGATCCGTCACCAATGCTACAAAATTTTGATTTACTTGCTGTACGTAGTGTGTTTGTCGCTAAAGCAGGCGGTTCCTCGCGACCTCTTGTTACAGTTGTAGAGGCATTAGTTGAAATAGTTAGTAAAAATGTAGACCAACTTGCAGATTCGTTAACAATAGACGATTGCCAGAGGCTTGCTGCAGCTCGGGAGAAATTAATTGATACTGTTGGTGAGGATGAAAATCATTTCTTAACTCTATTGATTGACTTCATTACGAATCTCATTAAAAACCATGAAGAAGAATCTAATTCATTAAATGAGAAACAACATCGATCTGCCCGTCGTAAGAGAAAAACCTCTGCAGCGAATCGCCCGCGTGTGAAACTCACAGATCTGTTACCACAAGACACCCAGAACGTTAACACATCTTCCCTTAAACCTCGTCGTCCTGAACACGTGGGGCGTCCAGTGAATCGTCCACGTGTGAAGCTCTCTGATTTGTTATCGCGGGAAGCAGAACACATTGCTACCCGGGAAGCAGACCATGAAATGCAGATGGATGATGAGGTATGACATCATCAATTCAGTATGATCCGAACTATATTCCGCAGCGAGGCGATGTAGTAGAAATTAATTTCAATCCACAAAAAGGGTTTGAAATTAAGAAACGTCGCCCGGCCCTTGTTTTATCTCCTTTTGCTTTTAACCACACGCAGGAAGTCGCAGTTGTTTGTCCAGTTACTCACACAGACCGAAACAGTGAATTTCAAGTTGAAGTTCCAGCAGGATTATCTGTGAACGGTTTCATCCAAGCAGCTCAGTTTACAACTTTAAATTGGACAGCGAGAAGAATTGTGCACTGGACTCATCTGCCTGACAAAACGGTAGATATAGTCTCTGATATAGTTGAAGCCATTGTATCGGGAGACGAGCACGACCCCGATTATATCCCTGTACGAGGTGAGGTCGTGGAAATTGAGGGTGAACCTGAGGACTACGACCGTGCTGTGGTGCTATCTACTTCAAGTTTTAACTACTGGCAAAGGATATTCACTATTTGCCCAATTATTGGCTCCAGTAATAGTAGCGTTTCTTCAAAATTCGCGGTTGAAATCCCGAATGAGAAGGACGTGGATGTAAAAGGAATTATCTTAGCAGATCAAGTTAAAAGTTGGGATTGGTGGGAAAGGGGTGCCAAACACTTGTGTTACCTGTCCGATGACACAGTAAATGAAGTTTCTGCAATAGTTGAAGCCATCGTATGGGGTGCTTAGTCAGCTAATTAACCGATTTTAGAGTGAAATTGATATGTCCAAACAGCGCGGACTTGCCTTTTACAATCACTTCTGTTTGGAATAACGTACCAGTAAAATAAACTCGGATGGGCGAAAATGACATGATTGATACTGTTTTTTTAACATATCGTCAAGGGGAGCCATGAATACAAAGACGCTCATTGAATTCATAGAGAATATCAGTAATCCGGAAAACTTTGACCCAATAACCGAAGTTGTGCAAGAAGAACTTCAGAATACAGAGTTGTCGCTTATAGACAATGCAATAATTGATGCCTACCTGTTGCAACGAGATGGAAAAATTGTGGATGCTATAGAAAAGTGGCACTCCGTCGCAAATATTGCAGAAGGAAGGGATAACGAACTTGCCGCTCATGCTTGGTTTTCCATTGGGAGTCTTCTCTCCGATGACAATGGAGTGGATACCTTGTCTGCCTATGACAAGGCAATTAGTCTTGATCCAAATAATGCTGTCTACTACAACGATCGAGGAGCTACGAAATCCTTCTTAGAACAATATGAGTCTGCTATTTCTGACTATAATGAGGCTATACGTCTAAACCCCAATTATGTTGATGCCTACTACAACCGTGGATTAGCTCGGAGTGAGCTTCGGGAACATGAATCTGCCATTTCTGATTATAACGAGACGATACGCCTAGATCCTCAATATACTGATGCATACTATAACCGGGCAAGAGCAAAAAACAAACTTAAATATCATGAAGCCGCAATTGCCGATTATGATGAAGCACTCCGTCTAAAACCGGATTACGTAGAAGCTTACAATAATCGAGGGATCTCAAAAGGCACGCTAGGGCGACATGAGGCTGCGGTTGCTGACTTTGATGAAAGTATAGAACTCAATCCGAATGATGCTCATACCTATCTCATGCGCGGGCACGCCAAGGACATGCTGAATCGCCATGAAGCTGCGATTGCTGATTTTGACCAGAGTATAAAACTCAATCCAAATGATGCCCGTAACTATTTCAGGCGAGGTTGCACGCAAGTTGAATTAGAATGCTATGAAGCTGCAATCGCTGATTTCAACGAAAGCATAAAACTCAATTCAAATAATGCCTATGTTTATTTTGTACGCGGACATGTGAAAGATGTGCTGGATCACTATGAGGCTGCGATTGCTGATTTCAACGAAAGTATAAAACTCAATCCAGATGATGCCCACGCCTACTTTAGGCGAGGCCGTGCACAGGCTGAGTTAGAACGCTATGAAGCTGCAATCGCTGATTTTGATCAAGGTATAAAACTTGTGTCGAATAACGCCCAAGCTTACTTTGACCGTGGACGTGCTAAGATTGAGTTAGAACATTACGCGGAGGCGATTGCTGATTTTGATAAAAGCATCCAACTCAACCCAGATCATGCCTATACCTACTTCAGACGTGGTTCAACGAAAATTAGATTAGAACGTTATGAAGCTGCAATCGCTGATTTTGATACGGGTATTCAACTTGAACCTAATAACACCCAAGCTTACCTTGATCGGGGGCACGCAAAGATTGAATTAAAACAATATGAGTCTGCGATCATTGATTTTAATGAAAGTATAAAACTTAAGCCAGATTATGCTCAAACTTACTTCATGAGAGGTTATGCCAAATACGGACTAAAACAATATGAAGAAGCTATTCTTGATTACGATGAGACCATTCGATTAAAACCGGACTATGCCGCAGCATATAACAACCGAGCGCATCTGAAAAACAAACTTGGGCAATATGAATCTGCAATTGCGGACTGTAATGAATCCATCCGTTTAAACTTTGATGATGCCTGGCCGTATGCTAATAGAGGATTTGCGAAAGTTAAGTTAGGTCAAATTGAGTCTGCGCTTACGGACTATGACGAAGCGATTCAAAGAAATCCCGATTTGGCGGAAGCCTACCAGACACGAGGTGAAGCCTATCGTCTTTTAGGCAAAACACAAGAAGCAAAAGCCGATTTCCAGAAAGCCTTGGAATTGGCAGGGGAAACCGACGACCAAGACCTAAAAACCGAAATTGAACAATCCCTTCAAGAACTTGATAATACGAAATAAATACGAGCGGCGGAGCGACCCGCCGCATAATCTGTCCTAATCAAACCGCGACGTAATCTCAGGCGGCGGTTCTCCCACAGCAGACTTTCCATCCTTCAACAACGGCTCCGCATTGCCCCACAAACGGCTCCCATCATGTGAAAGGAGCGGTTCCGCGGAATACTGTGCAAGATAGGCACGTCGTAGGTTATTGGTGTAGTTGGTACCGCTGCAATGGAAGTTGACACTCGTAAACGCCACAATGCTCCCCGCAGGCACAACAGCAGGCACGCCCTTCTCCGGTCCGAAATAACCTACCAGATCGTTGCTCTCATCGTCGCGGATGTGCTTCACCCACGAACGGACACCGATCCGAGAAAACGGCATCACATAGACTGTCCCATTCTCTTCAGACATATCATCAAGCGCACACCAACAGGTCAGATACGGCTTATGGTCAGGATAGCCAACGTAACCCGAATCCTGATGCCAACTGAACTTCATCCCCTCTTCTGCCCCTTTGACAACATACTGCTCCCAGAAGAGGTACGCTGTATCGCCTAAGGTGGCGCGGCAGACATCTGCCATCAAATCGCTGAACAGAAATTCGCGGAGCTTCGGCTGTTTCCTGAAGCAGTTTGAGACGAAATACCGCTTCCCGCGATGGTTGAGACCGAGCACATCCGTGTCCTGCCGCGCCATCTCAGCATCCGCCTGATTGATAAAGGTCCCGCATTCACCGCGAAGCAGTTCCAGCAGCGGTTCCGGGATAACATTTTCTAAAATGAAATAGCCTTCCTCTTGGAATTGCTGTTTCTGTGCATCGG
>VXZK01000122.1 GCA_009845545.1 Candidatus Poribacteria bacterium | reverse complement strand
AAAAACTTGTCTTAAATTTACGGAAATCCGGCCCTAATAAGCGATGGCACTACAAAGCATTAGACTCGAATGTTGGGAAATGATTACAAGTGGTAAGATTAGAGGTATCCATTCATGAAACAAAACAGCAAATCTTTATTGGTTTTACTTGCCTTAAGTCTTCTTCTCTCCGGTGCGCGGACATCCCAGCAACTTGTTTCTCCCAAACCCGAAGCCCCGATAGTAAGCGTAAACTCTGAAAAACTAAAGGGTTCTGTTGTGCGTATAGTCGGTTTGCTCGGGACTAAGGTTCAAAGTGGTAGCGGTTTCTTCGTAGCGCGGGACAAGATAGTGACAAATATTCACGTCGTCGCACACCCCGGACCTATTTTCGCAAAACTTGTTAACAAAGAGACAGTTTGGGCGGTAGAAGGTGTGACAGCGTATGATGTGAAAAATGACCTCGTCGTCCTAAAAATAGCCGGTGAAGGCACGCCACTACCACTTGGCGATAGTGATGCAGTTAGACCTGGTGAGACTATTTCTGTTGTGGGTTTTCCGAGGGGAGGAACGTACAAAGTTTTGACTGGAACTGTCCTAAACACTCGGAATAGCGATAAACGGATTCGGACCACTGCTGATACTGTTACAGGAAATAGCGGGGGACCTTTACTAAACAGTAACGGAATTAGTCGTTTTGGACTTAATAAATTTTAAAACTTGACATTTTTTCACAGAAATTGTATATAATAGTCAGAACATCACTTGGTAGAGAATTTCGGCTGCTCCGCTTGGAGCGGTCCCTACCATAACCGAATTTATGTGAATTAAAACAAGCGAAAACCTACTATTTACAAGGGTTCAAAGCGACTTTCAACAACTTTTTGCAAGTCCAAAACGACTAATTCCGAACAGTAAAGAACAGGTTATCGGGATTCATGTTGCCAGAGATGAGGCCATCCCCTCGAACGCACTTAAAGCATTGCTCTCGCAATCTACACAAGTGGAACCTATAGAACAGTGGCACAAGCGGGAACTTATCCGTGCCTATGCTTACTTCATGTTAGGAAAAACGAAATTCGCTGCCAAAGACTACGACAACGCGATGATTGATTTGAATAAAGCGATACAGATGAACCCTGAGTTAATTTATGCTTATTATGGGCGTGGGATTGCGAAGTCTGAGCTTGGTGACTATAATGGGGCGATCGCTGATTACGATAGATACATTGAACTAAACTCTGGAGATGCTGAAGCCTATTATCGACGTGGACAAGCGAAGAAGGCACTTGGACAACACGACGCAGCACAAGCAGATTTTCAAAAGGCTAAGGCGTTAGATCCGAATGTTGGAGAGTAACTGTGAATACTAATGTTGGAGGTAACAATTGATGAGACAAAACGGCAAATTTTTATTCGTTTTCTTGGCATTAGGTCTTTTTATCTCTTGTGCACAGGCACCGCAGCAGCTGGTTTCGGAGAAACCCGCCGCGCCGGTTGTAGACTTAACGCCCGGAAAAATACGGGATTCTATCGTATTGATTCAGAGTGAAAATGTATCAGGTACAGGGTTCTTCGTTACACCAGATAGGATTGCGACGAACACCCACGTCGTCGCTCATGCGGGTACTGTTTCTGTAAAATCTCCCGACAAAGAGAAAGATTGGACGATAG
This sequence comes from Candidatus Poribacteria bacterium, assembly GCA_009845545.1. GTDB lineage: Bacteria > Poribacteria > WGA-4E > WGA-4E > WGA-3G > WGA-3G. The sequence goes on along the minus strand of VXZK01000122.1, from coordinate 1,168 downwards.
AAGGTGTTATTGGATTTGATGCCAAAAACAGTCTTGTCCTTCTAAAAGTCGCCGGTGAAGGCACGCCCCTACCGTTAGGAAAAATCGAGGCAGTTCAAATTGATCTGTCTGTCTCTATCCCAGGCTACCGCGATGGCGAATTTAAAGTCGTGGAAGGCAAGATACAAAGCATCCGAAAGCATACTAAATGGCTCCGGATAAAAGCAACTAAGGAGACCGATGGCAGTCCAGTGCTTAACAACAAAGGACAAGTCATTGGGGTTATTGTGCCGTATGGTAGTTACGCGGTGCCTTCCAGCGCGCTTGCGGCATTGCTTGACGCGTCTCTGTCAATGGAACCTTTGACGGAATGGCAGCAACGAGAACAGATTCGCGCTGCGGCGTACTACGGTTTAGGTAAAGAAAAATTCAGTGTCAAAGATTATACTGGCGCGCTCATTGACTTTGATAAAGCCATTGCGTTTAACCCCGCGTATGTTCGTGCCTATTACGAGCGCGGAAAAGCGCAGTTTTACCTGGGTGACTATGACAACGGGGTCGCCTCCTTGACACAAATGATCAAGATAGATCCAGAGGACGCTGATGCTTACTACGGCCGTGGAACTGTCAAGGTTCTATTTGGTGACTATGCCGGAGCGATCGTTGATTTTGATAAAGCGATTGAACTTGACGCTCAGCACGCCACTGCTTATAGGAATCGGGGTGGTGTGAAGTTCAGGCTTGGTGAATCCGAGTCCGCACGCGGGAACACTGAGGAAGCGCGGCGTTTATATGAATCAGCGATAGCCGATTGTACTAAAGCTATTCAGATTGATCCAGAAGATGCTGATGCTTATAATCGTCGTGGTGCTGCAAAGTTAGCGTTCGACAACTTTGAAGAGGCAATACGTGATTTCAATAGAGCTATCCAGATTGATGCAGAGGATGCGACTATCTACAACAATCGTGGAAGTGCAAAACTCAAGTTTGGCGAATCCGAGAACGCACGCGGGAATGCTGACGAAGCACGGCGTTTATATGAAGCAGGGGTTCAGGACTATACCCAAGCCATCAGGTTAGATCCAGAGAATGTTAATTTCTACGGCAATCGTGGTGCCGCGAAGTTGTCCTTTGGTGAATTAGAATCTGCCCGCGGCAATTCTGAGAAAACAGAAGCGTTATATGAAGC
>VXZK01000167.1 GCA_009845545.1 Candidatus Poribacteria bacterium | reverse complement strand
CAGTGAAACTTATTCAAAAATAGGAAATGAGAGTTCATATTCTTTAATACATAGAGTAGAAGATTGGGCGGATACATACGTTTCAAACGGGGCATTTATCCAAGCGGCTCATAACCTTGGCTATCGCATTAAAGTCATTAATGATGGTCCGAATGCATATTTTGGAATAAAGTTATTGATTTCGGAGGAAAAATGGAAATATGTACGACCCACCGGTTTTTCAAGATGGCTTTTTAAGAAAAAAGATGAGGACTCTGTCATTAGTCACTTAGCTGGAGATGCCTATTTCGATGATACTTGGCCTCGTAAAGCAAAGAAACCTATTGATTTTTGGGATTATCTGAAATCTTTGAATGCATCCGAGGGGGCGATCAATACCTTATGCACAGCATGGGAAGCCTATTCTGGCGAAAAAGCACCGTACCCTAACGATGAAGTTATTGAAAATTGTGAGGTGTTCTATGATACATCAAACGGGCAAATTATAAATTACGGGGACGAATACCCAAAAGCACCGGATGAAACTACCTATATCTACGTCTTATTTGAGGAGGTTAATGACAGCAGGAAGGTTAAATACGTCGGGCAAACTGACGATCCATCTACCAGACTTAAAGCACACATTACCTGTCCAGGAACTATTGATAAAGTTAAATGGATTGGAGGTTTGTTAAACAATGACCGTTATCCAAAAATGGGAATAATAAAATCTGTTCCTATTAGTGAAGCATGGATTTTGGAACGGACATATATGTACGCTTTTGAAGATTTAGAGAGAAAAATGGATCAGAAGCGAGGTGAGATATTACTGAATAAAGTCTACTAAACGATAATATTATTTTTCTATTTTCCCAGAGGCATTCACTTTTCTGGAAAACCATCCAAGTCCCAAATCGGTTGCGGATAAAACGCATATCTAAAAAATCCGCGTCATCCGCACAAACTAACGCTTTATACTACATGAATCCTGAGTCTGGCAATTAACACCAAGGGAGGCACAGCCCATTATGCCCAACACTGTCGGAATTTTAAGTCCTGGTGATATGGGGCACACTGTCGGGAACGTCCTTCGTGAAAACGGTTTGCGCGTCATAACCTGTCTGCACGGAAGAAGTCAGCGCACCCGTGAACTCGCTGAGAGAGCAGATATTGAGGATGTACCGACATATCCCCAACTCGTTACTGAAGCCGACCTTATTCTCTCAATCATGGTGCCTGCACAAGCGATGTCCGCTGCAGAAGCCATCGCGGAAGCACTGCAACAGACCGACGCAACGCTAACATACACCGACTGCAACGCCATCGCACCCCAAACGGTTCGCAAATTGGGAGATGTTATCACTGCTGCAGGAGGGACTTTTGTCGATGCGTCCATCATCGGTCCGCCACCTCGCACCCCGGGAGCAACACGCTTCTACGCATCCGGGCCGAACCTTGACACCTTCTCAGAACTCAACAATTACGGATTAGATGTTCGCATGCTCGGTGACGAGATAGGACTCGCCTCGGCGATTAAGATGTGCTACGCATCCTTGACAAAGGGGTTAACAGCACTCTGTACCGAGTTGCTCACTGCCGCATCTCTATTGGGAGTATCGGAAGCACTTACCGCAGAGTTTCAATTGAGCCAATCGGCACTTTTTGAACGGATGGAGAGAGGGTTGCCGAGCATGCCACCGAAAGCGAGACGTTGGATCGGTGAGATGGAAGAGATCTCGGCAACTTTTGAACACGTCGGATTAACACCAAATATTTTGACAGGCGCAGCGGACATGTACCGCTTCGTGGGTGACACACATCTCGCGGATCTACCACCAGAGGCACGCGACGAGTTCCCGACTTTAGCCGAACTGATTGAAATCTTGGCAGAAAACCTGAAATCGAAGTAACGAACCGCATCCTGTCTATTGTAAACCTAAGTTGTCCGTTTTAAATATAAATCTCATCTGGATTTATCAAACGTTCTTTGCTGACTGCTAAACGCCTCTGTCAAACATACCATTGTGCTTGTGCTCTGAAGAACTGTGCATAGAGCCCATCATTTGCCAATAAGGTTTCATGGTCCCCGTCTTCAACAATTGTGCCGTTATCAAGGACAAGGATACGATCACAGGTGCGGACTGAAGACAAGCGATGCGAAATTATAAGGGATGTGCGTCCGCGACTGCGTTGAATAAATCGTTCATAGATCGCCTGTTCGGCTAAAGGGTCCAGCGCAGCAGTCGGTTCATCGAGGACAACCAGCCATGGCGTTTCCCGCATAAAACCCCTTGCTGTCGCTATGCGTTGCCACTCGCCGCCGGAGAGATCACGCCCCCCAAAAGTCGGGCCTAACACAGTTTCATAACCCGAATTGAGTCCGTCAATAACCGAAACTGCACCACCGGCAGTCGATGCCACTTCCATGCGTTCTGGGTGTTCAAGATCGCCAAAGATAATATTCTCGCGTGCGGTCAGATGATAGCACGTGAAATCTTGAAACACTGCACTACAATGTGTTAGCCACTGCTGACGCACTTCTTCGTTTAAAGGGATATCTCCCACGCGAATTAAACCCGTTTGTGGGCGGTAGAGCCCAAGAAGCAGGCGTGCCAGTGTGGATTTCCCCGCACCGTTGGGTCCAACGAGTGCCCCCCGCTCCCCTTTATTCAATGTTAGATTGACCTGACGAAGCACGGGTTCTTGCACATTTGGATAGAAAAACGAAACGTTTTCTACTTGTAGATGTGAAGGTTCCTGTGCGGCTGTCAGGTTGGGTGCTTTCTGGGGGGTTGAAGGGGCCTTAGCCACTGGTGCAGTGTCGCGATCCAAAAACGCATACAAATCTCCTGACAAACGGCGCATATCATCCGCGATCAATAGAAAATAACCTGCAACGTTGTCCCAGATGCCATCTAAGTTGACAATGGCGTTGATTGCGGCGATATACTTACCGACAGTCAGTCCGCCACGAAAAACTGCCAGCAATAAAAGAATAAGGGAACCAGCATACAACAAGGAGCGTGAGATACCAATTGCAAGATGCGCCCAAAATTTACGCCGTTCAATTGCCTGTTGTGTTTGTATAAGTTCTTTCCATAACTTTCGCCAGCGTCCTATCCAGAGGTCCTGTGCTTGGTATAACCGCACTTCCTTACCTGCACCCCGATCTGTCAGAATACCTTCTAACGCGTCTCGCTCTCGCCGCTGTGAGGTCTGTTGGACATCAAGACTGTAAACATCAGTTGCAAAGCGTGAACCACTCCACCAAGACGCTATACCGGTCACCATAGGCAGCAATGCTAACAACGGATGGAGGTTCCACAGCACGATACCCAGCGCGGTGACACTGATTAATTGTTGAATGCTGTCAACGATCCACCAGACAATTTCTTCAAGTTCATCACCGGACATAGTGCGCGCCCGGGCAAGCGCGTTTTGAAATTCTGGGGTCTGGAACTCGACCAGTTCTATTGTATTGGATTTCCGTGCAATACCCTCACTGATCCAAATCTCGATGTTTTCTCTGACATTGAGGCGTAGCGGTTCTCGTAACTGGTCTGCAACCGTACTATAGATGTGTAGACCGAGCAGACCGAGCAACCACGGGACAACCTGCTGCCACCAATCGGCATCGCCTATAGCAGCGGTGATTGCATTGACCAAGTGTTCCGTCACGAAAAACTCGCCTACAGGCAGAACGCCGAGGGAGAGTGTGAAAAACATCATCCCTGAAAGCGAGAGGGCACCGCTCCGCCAGACAATCGCGAAAGTACGGAAGTATGCGATGATACTCTCTTTCGCAGCCAATCCCCATGTCTTCCATTTTCTGTTACTGTTTTGCATCTTTTTATTTTACCTTGCGGTTCGGTCAGGTCGGATTGGTATTTGCTATCGGCCTCCGTAGAGCCGTTCTCCACTTCGTTCCGAACTCAGTTTTTGGAATTATTCTGATTAAGTATTCTTTGCGGTTCGGTCAAGACAGACAATTCCATTCTTGTGAGCAATTCCTATTGATACCAATGAGCTTGTGCTTGAAAAAATCTGGCATAGAGACCATCTTCGGCAAGCAACGCCTCGTGCGTGCCATCTTCAACAATACGTCCCGAATCTAATACCAAGATCCGATCTGCGAGACGCGCCGATCCGATGCGATGTGAAATCAGGAATGTCATCCGTCCCGCCGCAAGTTCGACAAAACGTTGATAGAGTTCGACTTCGGCTTGTGGATCTAATGCTGCAGTCGGTTCGTCAAGGACGAGCACTTGCGGATTCCTAACTAAAGCCCGCGCAAGGGCAACTTTTTGCCATTCGCCACCAGATAACTCTGCACCTTCACCTTCTTCACCGAGTGAAGGATCTAAAAATGTATCCAAACCGCGCGGAAGCGTCTGAAAACGCGCCTCAAGACCGACTGCACTGATGACGCGCCGGAGTACTGCGTCGTCAATATGGAGGTCCGGAGGACCTGGCACCAATTCCTCACGCACAGGTCTACGAAATCTCGCAAAATCTTGGAAAACGGCGGCACAGTTAAGGGCTATCTGTTCCGGCGCAATTGCAGCGATATTTTTTGCGTCATAGCGGATTGTGCCAGCATCCGGCTTGTATAATCCGAGCAATAGTTTAATAAGCGTCGATTTTCCGGCACCGTTAACACCCACGATACTAACGATCTCTCCAGGACGCACGTAAAAGTTTATGTCTTGTAACACATCGTCAGTCGCACCCGGATATTGGAAGCGTAGATTCTGGACTTCTACGCCATTCTGTAGGGGCTGCGGAAATATCTCAGTGCCTGACTGCGTACGCGCCGTTTTTCCGCGTTCTAAGAGGAAATGCAAATCACGCAACAAGGGTACATCTTCAAGTATCTTTTGTATTTCTCTAAGCAATCCCTCCAGATCTCCTTGGAAGAACGCAGCGATGCCGGTAAGAACCACATAATCTCCAAGCGTGAGATTGCCGTCCACAATACGCGCAGCGAGTATACCAATCGCGACTGCGTACGCGATCATTTCAGCAATAGTTGTACCGATAGAGGCTCTCGCTTCCGTCCAGATCTTCGCCAGCGATTCTTCCTTCCATTTTTCGTGGTTCGTTCGCCAGCGTCCGAAAAGCAGATTGAAAAGACCATAGAGCCGCACCTCCTGTCCAGAGGAAGTACCGAGCAATAAACTCAGCATATAATCCATCATACGCCGTACAGGGGTCGCTGCGTAATCGTGGCTGTACCTGCTTTCGGCTGTCTTAACTTTAATCCAAGCCGAGGGTAGCGCGGGTAACACCACTACGAGTACCAGCAGTGGATCCGCTATCCACAGGAGGACCCCGTACCCGACTAATGTCACACAGAGTTGCCCAATCTCCGTTATAAATCGCAGCAGGTTCGTGAGCCGATGTCCCAGGGCTTGTCGCGCCCGTTGTATCAAATCGTACGTCTGCGGTTGATCAAAAACGGCAAAGTCGAGATGCGTTGTCGCTTCAAGTAAGGCACCCTGCTGGTGCAGTTCGATAAGGTTGTGCATCTTCCATCGTAGGTAGCCATCACAGGTGCCTGCTATATTTCTCAGCATTGCCAAAACCACGAGTACTACCACCCACGGTGCTGCGGTTTCTAAACTTAAATCCGCTTCCTCATCGAGAAAAGCAGCGATGAGATTCACCAGTTCCTTGCTTGCCCAAAGAATCCCTATCGGAATACACCCGTGTACAAGTGTGAGGAGTGCTTGCGCAATCGCACCGAATCGACTTGCATGCCAAGCGACAAAGAAAAAACGACGGAGCGTCTTTATCGCGGATGGACGGGATCCTGATGCTGTGTTGGGGGAATGTATAGTGTTGGTATCCATTTTTTTCTCCAATAAAATAGCCTACAGGATTCATTTAATCCGAAGGCTTTGAAAAAAATCAATTAAAATTGAGAAAAATAGAATAAATTATATGGATATCCAAGATCCATTGAATTGGTCAACATAAATTGTATGGTGCAAAAAAACTGGCACCGAGTACGTTTTTCAAAAATCGTCAGGTGCCAGTTTCGGAACAGATTTTATTTTTCTCAGTTTTGCGCTTCAGGTTCAGGACGTGTGATAATCCATGCTTGGAATGCCGCCATATCCGCAAAAAACGAACGCATGAGCGCAAATTCGCTCGGCGATGCAACAGCACACCGCAGCAACCCCTCTTGTTCCCCGTGTGCCTCTAAGCGTTCGCGCCAGACCTCTTGAAACACATCATTATCCTCTGTCATGAAGATAGAAGACATGCCGATTTGCACGATTTGAATGGACAAGTCGGATATTTCAGAATCATTTTCCATCAATGGTTCAATTAGGTGTGCCTGCTGGAGCTTGTTGAGTTCCGTCATGTTATCAAGTGGGTTTTGAACTGTGGTCCCCCACTCACGAACAATGAAGTAGTAGTTCAGCCAGACCTGTAGTTCTTCAGCGTCTTTATCTGCGCCGAGGGTACCTTCGATTCTGGAAAGCGCGAGCGTTCTCATACTTTCTGTCGGCATTGCGTCAACGTACCCCAGAAAATTTTCATAATTTTGTCCGTCTCGCGTGTTTACATAGGTGAGATACGGTTCACTTGACAAGACAGCTTCTAAATCGTTTGGGCTTTGCGATGTGTCTGTTTCCGCTGCGGCTTCAAGAAGTTGTGACAGCAGTGTTTCTTGTTCTTCAGTCAACGGTTCGCTCGCCGATGCTTTTAATTCACGGCGGTGTTGCGCTTGTTGCGCGTGTATCTGATCCATCTCCTCCATCATTTGACCGAGCCACGGGACCACAAAAACGATCCCACCGACGAGAATTAGAACGCCTATACCGATAAGAATCAGGAATATTGGTTTTTTCATCTGGGACACTCTCTCCTATTAGTGTTGTGCGCTTATCATAGCATCTTTCAAATCGGATTGCAACCTTTTAAGTCAACATCGTATTTCCGTTAAAATTCGTAGAGGAACCCAATGGAAAAACTAAAACGAGATTGTCGGATTTCCAGATATTCACTGAGGTCAAAGCCCAATACCTCCGCCAGTACCTCCGTGTCCTCCTCAACTTCCAACGTTTCAAGCTCCGCCTCCAGTCTATCGGCTAATCCACCGGCTAAATGAAACCTGATCGTGTTTTTCCTGTTATAGGCATTCCGGATTTCAGTATAAGCTGTTACAGGGAGTCCCCACCACTTTCCTTTTCTGCTAAGACGGAGATCCAAGCGGTGATAAGCCGGAAACTCCGTCGGAAAGATCGCACCCGCAACATCAGAAATGAGCGGATGCATGCCTATCGTCACAGGATCCTGGACCATGACGAGGGCGTTTAACGGAACCGCAGTGGTACCACTGGAATATTGCCACTTCGCGCCGATCTCCGTTTTCGTGGTTGGATTGTAGTTCGCAACAATACTGACAATATGTGTGTTATCAAAGAGAAACGGTTTATAGACACTATCTGGTGTTTCACGCCGTTCAAGGTGGGTGTAGGCGTAAGAGAGCCACCCGAAGAACTTTTCGCTCACACGGTGCCGCAGGAATATCTCCGCACCGCCTACAAACCCTGTGCCTTGATTCAGGTACGCCGTTGTTGTAGCAGCATTTGAGTCCTCGAAGAGTGCCTCAAGATTGACAGACCGCGTGACTAATCTTTGCATGTCTTTGTAATAAAGCGCGAATTTGAGTTCCGTTTGTGGAGAAAGTTCGTGTTCTAACTCCATGATGTAATGCTCAGACAAGCTTGATTTTAAATCGCGGTTCCCATCTGTCTTTAGCACCTGATACGCCAACGGACTCTGTTCATATCTGCCGTAGGCGAAGCGAACAGTGGAGGTTGATGGCAGTGTGAAGCTGAGACTCCCGCGCGGCTGAATTGAAAACTCCTCCGTTAAATTCAGATAATCCAACCGCACCCCAAGCGCGATGGACAGAAACGATAGCGGATCGTAGCGTGCCTGTAGATACCCCTCGGCACGCCGAAACGTGTAATTGAAGTCGTCAAGTTTCTGTGTCCATGCCGGTTCTTCTCCGCTTTCAAAATCTATCTTTCCCAGAGAAGAGGTGTGTGTAAGGCTCTCCGCTGGACTCAGGGCAAGGAGGAACCCTGGCTCTAATTGAAGTGTCGGTGTTAATTTGTAGGACACGTCTTCGCGAAGCGTATACATCGGGGTGTTCACTTTGATATCATAGAGAAACCCTTCAAGGGCCCCTTCATTCTCAGGTTGATCATCTTGGTGTGAGGTGCCGCCGAGATGGATATTGAGAAAATTGTGAGAACGCGTCAGCGAGAGATGAGATGTGAGTTTATCAGTGAAAATGGAACGGAGATGGAGACCTTCTGCTTCAAACCCGTTTTTGAAATAGAAGGCGGAATCAGTGCCTGCTCCGACCGCTTCTGAAAAGTCGAAGTGATCTGTTGCTCCCAAACCATTAAGTGTAAGGTGATGCTTCTCCGAAATTTCATAAGCAAACTTGAGTTGATAGTCTGACCACGTCGGCAATGTCCAATCAAAGAATAGCCCAAGTATGAGATTGTGGATAGTAAATCGTCCAGCAGCAGATGCGTAACCTTTGTCTCCAATTTTGGCTTCAACGAACCCAGCAGGCGATATAATGTTCAGATCGGTTGCACCCGACCACTGTTTTTCCGAGTGCTCACGTGAGCGGATGTCAATCACGGATTGTGAATCTAACCCAAATTCAGCCCCGTACCCGCCGGCATAAATCCGGATATCCTCAATACTATCTGAGTTAATCGTTGAGAAAAGTCCACCATAATGAAATGGATAACCGAGCGGGGTTCTGTCGAGATAGAGAAGCGTCTCTCCCGGCGCACTCCCCCGAATATAGAGGATACCAAAGAGGTCATTGGGAATACCAATGCTCGGCAAGGTCGTGAGGCCCTTGATCGCGTCACGTCCAGCCCCGGGAATCCGGATCAGCTCACTGCCTCGAATCTCCTTGCGGCTAACCGTTGGCGGGAGACGTTGCCCCTCCACAACAATTGTTTCGAGTCGGACCGCTGCGCCGAGATATATTTTCACCTGCGCTGTATCGCCTGCCGTTATTTCTACTTTTAAAGTTGTCGGTGTCTTATATGTTGGGTGTGTGATTGATAAAGTGTGGGTGCCGACCGCGATACCTACAAACTGAAAATTTCCAGATGCATCCGTTTTGCCAGATACATTCATTTCGACAAAACGCACCTCTGCCTCGGTGAGCGGTTGCCCCGTCGTTTGGTCGTAGACGGACCCGTCAATATCTCCACTATCGGTGGTATTGATAAATGGCACCTCCGCACCGGGGTAAAATCGCCCGCGAAGCACCTTACCGGCGCGAATCTCAATCGGAATTTCTGTAGGTGTACCATGAGCCGGGCCGGAGATGGAAATTGTGTATTTTCCGACAGGAATTTCGATGATACGTGTCGTGTGGGAGATGGAGAGTGTGTATTTTCCGACAGGGATTTCGGTAAAGCGGAATGTTCCATCTTTACCTGTTTTTTGATGCTGGTCGGTCTCAACGATGCGTATTTCTGCTTCAACTAACGGTGTGTCGGTATCCTGCTGGTAGACGGTGCCTTCTATATCACCTGTGTGTGGGAGAATCCGCTGCCAGAGGCTTTTTTGGGTTTTAGGACGCTTATCTTTTTCGGTATCATCCGATTCAGCAAAAACAGAAAACGGTATCATAAACACTACAAACAGGATTAGACATAGACGGAATATCATGAAAAAGTTTCAACCTCCGTTTGGAATCTGAGTTGTCTACATTAACGCTAAATTAGATATTCCCGTTGACAAGGGTTGAATTTTCAACAGGTGTTCACAAAAAAACTTGCCCATAAGAGACTTATGGGCGAGTTAGAAACGAACCTATTGCCTCTGTTCCATTTGAGGCATCACTTGTGCCATCATTCCGAGCATTTGCGCGAGCTGCTTGAAATCACCGAGGTTAAGAAGTAGGTGCGCATCAATTCCGCTATCTTGTGCTTTAGCAGCAAGATTGATGCTGTAGTTATCTGGTAAAGACGTTATCACGGTTGAAAACAATTGTAGCGATGGCATAGTCTCTTCCAGCAACTGCAACAAGTTTTTAAGTGCGACGGTTGGGGAAATCGCCAGAAGCACGTTGTTGTCGGTTCCCAAGGTCTCCGCGAGTGGTTGGTAACTCAAGTGTTCAGAAAACCTATTCCCGATCCCCGCTTTCCTATCGAGAGCCGCTATCATTGATGTGGGACTGGTTCCCATTGTGAAAAGGAGTTGACCTTCGGTAAAAGCATAATACCAATGCCATTCCGTAGGCATCAAATCGGTAGGAATCAGATCGTCAGCTGCGAGAAGTCCCGCAGGAATATCTACCTTTGGTCTCCTGTGCCAAGAGAACATCTGCGTTTTTTTCAAGCACCCCACTTAACAGGGTGTGCTAAAATCAAAATTGCGTAAGTCTTATTCTATTTGATTTTTTTTCTCCTCAGACTCCTTTTCTGTCTTCAAAAGTGCCTGAATCCATTTTTCAAATGCTGCTGTGTCTTCAAAAAATGAACGCGTGAGGGCGAATTCAGCGGGTGTCGCGATAGCACATCTCAGAAGCCCCTCTTGCGAACCGTGTTTCTCTAAACGTTCTCGCCACGCTTCATGGTAAACTTCCGTGTGCATTTGTCCTTTAAGATTGGTAACCATCGCCATCTGCGTTATTTCTGACATGTGGGAAAACAATTCTGCTGCTGGATAGATTGCCATCAACGGTTCCGCCAAGTGTTTGGTTTGGAATGCGATAAGCGAACCCGTTTCATTAAAAAGCTTCGGATCCTCTACCGATGCCGAGCGGAGTTTGAAGTAGTAATCTGTGCAAACCGATAGTACTTCTGCTTTTGTTTTGGGGGGTAACGCTTTTTTGAAAGAAAACAGCACATCGGTTTTCTGCTTTGCCGTTGGCATCGCGGCAACATAAACTGGAAAATCCTTATATGCCTTTCCCACTTCGGCTTTCAGATAGGTTAAGTACGGTGCGCTGGATAAGGTTTCATCGAGCGCACCGGTGTGCGGTAGAAGTTGGCGCAGCAGTGCTTGCTGTGCGTCGGTCAAAGGTTTGCTAACCAATGTCTTTAGTGCCTTTTTGTCCTTTTCGTGCTGTGCAAATGCATCCTCCGCTCGTTTCATCACTTTTCCGACAAGTTCATTTCCGGTTTCCGTCTCAGGTTGATTCTCTGCTTCGCCTGCGACAACATTATTGAAACAGAGAAAGAAAAATAATAGGAGTGGGATAACGCTTCTCATAGCAGTGATGTTCATGTTTAGTCTCATGGTTGAACCTCCGGTGGTAAGAGTTGTAGACGGGTTTCGCGCGGCCTGGGTTGCGTTGGTGGCGTTCCCGCCGCTTGTTTCGTAAGCCATTCTTCTATTTCAGTCGATGAGCTAAAACGTTCCAAAAGATAGTTTGCTGCTTCTTTATCGGTTTCAAGCAGCTTCAACAGACCCGCATCCGTCCCGTCTTGGGATAAGAGCTCTCTAATAGACTTTATCCGCTCTACCGACATCGGTGAAGCGAGTTCCGTTTGAGATTTCTCTGTTGCAACGGTCCCGCTTTCGTTTGAACGGGTAGACGGCGGCTCAGTTGATGCCGTAGTAGACGTTGTGGCTTGCGGTGTTGGTGTCGGCGTTCCCACGTCTTGCGTTTCAACCTCTGTAAGCGTTGGGAAAAATGTAGACATATCTTCGGGGACAGTATACTGGATGTTCTCTAATTCACCTGCCACCAGAATTTGTTCTGTCATCCATTGCATCTGTTGACCTATCTCGCCTTTAAAGTTAGCAAGTGCCCAGAATTGAAAATCCTGCTCTTTCGCGAGGCCCATCGTAACAGCCATCATAACCTTTTGAAAGTCACCCGGTGTGTCGGCAACGATGTTATGGATGCGTTCCGCCATTTCCGTTTCATAATCCGCAGGTTCGCCTTTAGGAAAATGTCTCCGAAAAGCGTTTTGTGAAATTTCTGCCAAATCAATCTTGGGACCGTCTTCACCCGCAAAAATGTTCATGTATTCTTGGAGATTGAAATCGGGAAATTCACCTTCTTCTACACCCTCCATCTTTTCCTCCATGAACTTCATACCAGCATCAATTCGGGCTGCCATTTCTGGTCCCAAGGCATCTTTCATGCGTTCGATGTCTTTTGAACGCAGTGCTTCTTTGAGTTTGTCCATGTCTACGTCTGACCCAAATGTTTCGGAGAGCTCCGCTTCGAGTTTCTCTACATCTGCGTCTGACCCAAATGCTCGGGAGAACGCATCCGTTTCGGTAAGGGGGTTTGCCCCGTTGTTGTCGGGTATCTCGGTTGGTTTGGCAGTTTCCTGAATTGATCCTGATTCGACAGGTGCCTCAGTTTTGGGGCTTTGTGTGTGTAAAAACGCCACGCCTATGAGAGAGACAAAGCACAAGCCTATGATAATCGGAAACAAACGATTTTTCATGAGAGACCTCCTCTGTTTTCAGTGTTATGAAACATCAATCGTTTTCGTTTTCAAGCGAGATATGGAACATCCCGCGTTGTTTCGTGGCAATATAAAGTTTGTCGTTATTGGCAACGAAAGAGATGACATGATCTGGAACCTCTGGCAGAATCTGTTCCCATCTGCTTCGGTTATTCAATTTGTAGACGCCAGTATCGCCAGCACCGTAAATCGCCGCGTCTGCCACAGCGATTCGGTCTATAATGCCGTGTGCCCCTTCTTTATCAGTAATTGCGCGCCAGTGTTCGCCGTCCGCTGATGTTAGAACGCCCGCGTCTGTTGCGACGTATACCGTTGAATCTGCAATGACAATCTGGTTGAACCGATCAAAACGGAATGGCAGATTTGGCGTTAAGTCTTTCCATGTGTTCCCACCGTCAGGGGACCGCAAGAGATGGCCATCTCGTTTGCCGACATAGACGGTTTCCTCTGAAACAGCTATTTTGAACCCACTGTCAAACGGGTTATCAAACGGTTGAGTGACATCTCTTAACCCTGTATCCGTCCATCTCGGAGCGCCGCGTGTCCACCGGAAAAGCCGCTGCTTGTATTCGACATAAAATGTATCGCCACTGACTGCGAACCCATCAGGATATGGATCACGTTGATTCTCATCTGTCTGCTGCGCTATATCTATCGAATCATCAGGTTTCTCACGATCCTTAGCGGAGCCATCCGTTATAGCTTGCTTCGATGCTATCCGCGATTCATTTTCCCGTGTCTCTATAGCGATATCTTCGGGAAAAGCGGGGACACCTTGAATTGGTACCAGCACATTACCACCCGCAGAAAGACGGAGAATACGCCACTTGTCTTTTTCACCTAAATCTGGTGTAATGCCGTAAAGCACACCATTAGAAATTAATAATTTAGGAGCGATTAATAGATTAGGCGGAGCCTCGTCTTCTGCCGGTTTCAGCGTGAGTTCACCAGCATTGAGGGACAGTGTTTGCCAAGAATTTCCACCGTCAATGGATTTGGAGACCCCTGTCATAGTACTCGTGTAGATCGCGTTTTTGAATGCGACTAAGTTGAATATGTGAGTCCCGACTATCCCCTTCATAAATGGAAGCCATGATTTGCCACCATCCGTTGAACGTGTAAGCCCAACAACGCTTGCTTTGATGAAGGTCCTTTCGGCCACTGTTACAGCAGGGGACATGCTCATCATCACTGAATTCATAAAGGCGTTCATGTCAAATGTATCTGTATCAAAATCGAAGCTGAGGTCTGTCCATGTTTTTCCGGCATCCGTTGAGCGGAAGTTGGACATAAATCCTAACGCTAAGAGTGTTTCATCGGCTGCCAAGACTTTAACGCCCGGCGAGATTTTCATCAAAGGCGACTCACTTATAGGGGTTATGTCAGTCCATGAATCTCCTAAATCGGTGGAGTGAAAAATTTCCCATGAACTTGAAGTGTCGTTTGATGCAAGTTGCGCCATATACGTTGCCCTTAGTTCTGGGTCGGAGAAATTGGGGCCCGTCCCTACATAGAGATTTCTTTCAGAGACAGCCAAAGACAGAATGGCTTTGGTAGTATCCACCGGTAATTTTTCCAATGTGTCTGAATACAAGCGATAGAGACCTCGGTTTGTGCCAATGAACACTGTATTTTCAATAGCAGCGATTGCAAAATTGATTCTGTCTGTATCTTCATTGTCCAATAGAACCCACTGCTTACCAGCATCCGTAGATCGGAAAATCTGTTTGGCAAGCGCAAGGTATAATCCATTGTCCGTTATCACGAATCCGATGGGTTCTCCTTTTGGTCGCCCACCAAGCGACTGCCAGTTCTCGCCTCTGTCTGTTGACGTGTATACTTCACGACCGGAGACGAGATAAAGCGTCCCTTCTCGCTCTGCCATCAGTGTGAGACCCTTAGATGCCACGGAGGTGTTGATCAGTGTCCACGCAGATGCGTTAGGGGACAATCTATAGATGCCAGCTGCCGAAGCCGCGTACGTATCGCCTTTGGTGCTTAAAAATAAACCTGATATCATCCCGCCTTGTGGAGCGTTTCCTTGTACCCACTGCTGCTGTGTTGATGGGCGCGTCTCCTTTTCTATCTGCGCTGCACCCAGTGTGACAGGTTCCGAAAGTTGTGGACCGGAGGCGCTGCTCTTACCCGTGGTCTCAAAACGTCCCGCTTGGTTCCGTAAAGCCGGTTTTGCTTGTGTATCAAGCACGATGGGTGCGTCAATGATTTCAACCGTAGTTTCAGAAACTGCGTCTATGTTATACGGTCTCTGGAAGCGCACGAGGTATTGGGATCCAACTCCCATTATGAGAAAAATAAGAATCGCTGTTGCGGCAGAAAGTGCCACCGGTCCTAATGGCTTACTACCTGACGGGGCAACGGGTTTCAGGCGCGAAATCTCGCGCATGATGTTCTCCGTCAGATGCGGCGTGATTTGAAAATGCTCCAAAGCCTCTCGGACTATCGGTTCTTCTTGCTTCAAACGTTGCTGTGCCCGGCGGAGCCGACTCTTAATCGTATTCACAGACACCCCCAGAAACGCGCCAATCTCCGCAGCCGACATTTCACTGAAGTAATGCAGCGTGATGACCGTCCGATCACTTTCTTGGAGCGTTGCAAGCAGTTGTTTCACAACTTCGCGTTTGGCTTCCCCGATTGTCCGCTCCTTCTCTTCAACGACATACTGAGAATACGTCGCTTTTTCTAACTGCACGCTATCCGTTTCTTCGAGTGGCTGCGTCTGCAAACGTTTTTTACGTAACCACATCTTACAGTTATTCGCGGCTATGACATAAAGCCAACCCGTGAAACGCTGAGGCTGCTTCAACGTTCCGAGTTTCTGATACGCCTTAAGGAACGTATCCTGTGTAATCTCCTCGGCGATATGGAAGTCCCCTATTTTCCGCCACACAAGCGTGTGAACCGGCTTTTGATATTTTTTCACAAGTTCACTGAAGGCACTATCATCGCCATCAAGAATGCGGTGTATGAGTTCAACATCTCTGTTTTTCATGAGAATTACCTCCGATTGATTTATAATGATGCGTATTAGGTGCAAAATGGGTGCATGATTGTGAAAAAATATTGTAATACCATCCCTAAATAATGTTATCACATTAAAAAACTCGTCCACAAGTGTTTTGTGGACGAGTTAAAAAACGATCTATTGCATTGACTACATGCCAAACATCATTCCAAACGCTTGAAAGAGCGGCTTGAAATCACCGAGCGTGAGAAGCAATTTGGTGTCAATGCTATTGTCCCCCGCTTTAGCAGAGAAGCCGATGCTATAGTTCTCTGGTAAGTTCATGAACACACCAGAAAACATTTGTATCATGGCTGCACTATTTGGATCCGCCTGTTCTACCACTGGCAAGATACTTTTAAACGCGGTAATTGGAGAAATTGCCAGAAGAACATTATTGTCAGTCCCTAATTTACCCGTGAGTTTTTGATAACTCGGGTGTTCCGAAAATTTCTCACTGTTTCCGGTGCGCCTATTGATGGATGCTTGAATCAATTGCGGAGTGGTCCCTGTTGCGAAAAGGAGCTGCCCTTCGTTAAACGCGTAATACCAGTGCCATTCCGGTGGCATCTGGTCAAACGGATCGGATGATGTTACGCCAAAAACCTCATTCGGATTAGGAAAAATGTAACTTTTAATCTCAACCCCGTTGTGCATTGTAGATGTACCTGCGTAAGCATCTTTATAATTGAGTTTCGGAATTAGTCGTTTCGGACTTGCAAAAAGTTGTTAAAAATTGCATTAAACCCT
>VXZK01000397.1:1484-16374 GCA_009845545.1 Candidatus Poribacteria bacterium | reverse complement strand
CTCTGGACGTTCATGCTCTACCGGGTTTCGCAATGTGTCTGGACGGTTTCGAGAGGATTCCAGAATCCCCGTGCGAACCCAACCCGGACACAACACATGTACCTGAATATTCGCCTCTTTCTGTTTCAATTCATCGGCGAGTGTCTCTGAAAGCACCACGACACCGTGTTTGCTCACTTTATAGATACCTTCGCCACTACCTCCCACCAAACCCAAAATGGAAGCTGTATTCACAATATGACACGCGTCCCCTTGCGCGAGCATACGCGGCACAAACGCTCGGATGCCGTGAATGACACCCCACAGGTTAACGCCCAACACCCACTCCCAATCATCGAGCGTGTGTTCCCAGATCGGACGGCTACAGACAACACCGGCATTATTACAAAGAATATGTACTGCACCAAAAGCGTCCAGTGTCCGCACTGCAAGGTTTTCGACCTCCGCAGCATTTGAGACATCCGTCTTGACAGCCAGAACGTTCGCGCCCTTAGATTTTAAGTCCGTCGCAAGTTCGGCTAACGCGTCCGCTTCAACATCAGCAAGGACGACTTTCATACTTTCCGCTGCGAACCGTTCCGCCAATCCTCTCCCGATGCCGCTCGCTGCACCCGTAATCACAGCAACCTTTTGCATGACGTTCAAATCTCCGCTTGACGTTGTTGGTGATATTCCTCTAACGCACGATTCGCGTTTACAATCGTCTCTAACTTTTCAACGAGTACGTCAACGTGTTCACCCGGAAAAGCGAAGTAGAAATCATCATCGGAGAGCGCAGTATACACGCGGTTACCGATACATCCCAAACTGCTCACGCTCCGTCCACCTTGTATGACAGCCGGAACGACTGCACACGTCGGTCGTCCCATAACGCCGTTCTCGGTCCCGATGCCAGCAGCAGTCGCGGCTTCTGCTAAAAGCATCATCTGTCTCGGCGTGCCGGAGATGATAACGACATCAGGCGTATCAGTGGCATCGGCTAAAGGAGAATAGACAGCGCTGTTGAAAGGGGTTTCCCGCCGTGGAATGCCGGGGACCTCTTCCATAGCGATATAACCGAGTTCGCCCATCAGTCCGAGCGTGCTTTCGAGTTCCTTCATCTGTGCATCCGGGAGTTCAACGTTGTGTGTATAACACCCGATCGGACAGTTGTAATGATCAGAGGCTTCAGTATAGAAAGTTTTGCCTTCCGCTGCGCGTCGCCAATAGGTACAACCAGAGGCTTCGACCTTTTCTATACGGGAAACACCCGCCGGTTTCGCATCGTGAAAAGTTACCGCGACAGGGGCAGTTTCCAAATTGAGTAATTGTTGTAATTGTTCCGACATATTTCTCCTTTACAGCCAAAATCCTATAGTAAAAACAGATAGTTTATTCCACCTAAAATATCTCATAGAGTGTTTATTCTATCACCAAAATCGGTTATTGACAACAGAATAACTGCGTGTTTTCATAGCAAACCCCGAAAAATATAAATTCCAATAAATGTCGTAAACTCAGACCACAACTATGTTTAGGAGGAATTTTCACGCAACGTTTTTTCATAGTACTATGAAATTTTTATCTAAAACCTGATTGGGCTGTCCGACGAATCGGAGCAAACGCAATCGTTAAAAAAATTGAATTGGAGCAAACTGCCCTTCAGTGGGTTCCGCTCAGCAGAACCACGCTTCAGTAATTCGTGGTGCGGGTTTATGTACACTTCTACTCTGTTTCGGTGAAGGTTGACCCCGCAGATCCGCAGCAAGTGACCATATCCGATAAAAGGTTTCTAAGGTATCCACACCGGCACGCGCATCATTTTCAACGAGGGCACTGACCGTTTTATGGAGTTCATCCATCCGGGCATCCGGATGTATCCAAATATAACTAAAGGCGGTCTCATCAAGCGTCAGCGAAAGCGTTTTTGTTTCTGGGCGATTAAGTAAATATGAACCCGGCGGAATTAACAATCGGACGGCATACTGCACCGGATCCACGTGATACACAAGACGATGCGTCTCAACAAACTGGAAGATTTCAAGATAGTCGTCTAAGGTTGTCCACGGTGTAAACGGCACCCATGTCGGGCGTAGCGCGATGCCCGCACCGTGAACGATGTCAATTGCAGTTTCGACATCGGCGCGTGTATGGTGTTTCTCCAAAATCGTTAAGACCGTCTCACTCAACGATTCCACAGCGGAGATAATAAACCGACATCCGAGGTGCGCGAATTCGGGGAAATGTTTTCTATGCTTCAGGATATGCTCAATCTTTGTCGTAAAATCGAAGGTCAGGTTCGGATACGCTTGGTGCATTTCACGGAGGATGCGAAGCCCGTGCCTCGGTCCGTTGAGGAAATCGGGGTCCCCGAACGTAATATGCGTTGCACTTTGTGCCACCTGCTCCTGTATCTCAGCAAGTACGGTATCGGATTGGACAACGAAAAATTTGCCATTATAAACCGGCGGTATCGGACAGTGTGTGCAGAGATGCTTGCACCCGTGTGTCGTCTCCGTATACCCGACGGTTCCGGTTTCGCCATTATCCTCAAACTGGGCATACACCTCTAACGGTGGCAGTTTCGCAAGACGAAAACCAGTCTTCTGCGTCTCAATCTGCTCTTTCTCCACAACAGATTGCACCAACGCAACGAGTGCCATTGACGTATCCCGAACTTGCCCCCCTGATAAGGGGGGTTGGGGGGGTACTGAAGACGGAAGGCAAAAATCGACACCGTGTGAGAGCAGATAGTCAGCGTTGAGTGTCGCATAAAGTCCGTACATACATATAGAGACATCTGGGTTGATTTGCCGAATACGGTGCAAAAGATGAACACCGAGCCGCAGTGCTGTGTGCATCGGAACGGAGATGCCGATAAACTGGGCGCGTTTGACTTTTTCAACATCCAGTGGCTCAACAGCAATATCAATTGTGTCGGGTGCGAATCCTGCAGTTTTGAATGCGCGGCGCGGGCGCGTAAGTCCTGCGGGTCGGTGTCCGAGCTCGTAGCAGGAGATCAAAAGGATTGCGCCGGGGGCATGCATCGCTGAGGGGATTTGCGTTTCCGTTTCCATGTTAAATAGGATAGCACGTCATCATAGAATTGGCAACAGAATTCAATTGAGGCACACTATAGCAAGACACCATAATTCTGCTAAACGCTTGAAAAGTGCATCCAAGTAGGCGTATAAGTGAAGGTTGTATCAAAGGAGAATGTGCCTCAATGCTTTGGACGCTGATTCGACATGAACTCTTAATGAATTTAATGACGTTCCGTTTTTTGGTTACGGTTATTGCGTCTATGTCACTTGTGCTGGCGGGGAGCATCGTTTTAACGGACAATTATGAGCGGAGACTCGCGAGTTACAATGAAGGTTTCCAGAGACACCAAGAAGGGAACTTTAGCGGAAAAACATATTCATCTTTCATGCCGTCCCTTGACAGAGCGCCGAATCCATTGAGCCTCTTTAATCACGGACTTGACAAGCGCGCGAAGAATTCCCTCCAAATCAGGATTGGAGAAGTTCCGTTCTTATGGGGGGATGTTAGCCGTAATACAGGGTTCAGCAATCCTTTCCGATACCTACTCGCCGATATAGATTTGGTATCTGTCTTCCAAATCCTTTTCAGCCTCCTCGCGCTGGTTTTCGCATACGACGCAATCGCTGGCGACCGCGAGAACGGTACGTTACGTCTAATCCTTGTCAATCCCGTTGGACGCGGATGGATTGTGTTGGCAAAGTATCTGGGTGCCATGCTGTGCCTTACACTACCGCTGCTAATGAGCTTTCTTTTCACACTACTGCTCCAACTGCAATCTCATGCTATCCATTATGATGCCGACGATTTTCTTCGGATTGGCGGTATTTTTCTCACAACAGTCATCTATACCTCTGCGTTTTATCTCATTGGGTTGTTTATCTCCAGCATAATCCACCGCACAGCAACATCGCTTATCGTTTCAATGTTTATTTGGGTGGTGTTGACACTGCTCTATCCGAATGTAAGTCTATTCCTCGTCAACCGCTTCGTTGATACGGAAGAGAAAGTAAAGCAAGCGGATCAAGCGATTGACCAGATTTTGGAACAATTCTACTTGGCTGAAGAAGAACCTGGTGATCCATTTAAGAATCCGTCATTACTAAAAGGTAGTAAATCAGGTAGTGGGAGTTCGAGTTACACACATTTGAAAAAAAATATTACGTTCATTCCAGACATGTCGGAAATCCATGTCCCAACGGTTAAAGCCTATTTTCAAGAACTAACATCTGGACGGATTCGGACTGCTAACAAAGTCTGGCAAATACGAGAGACAGCCTTTTCCGAAACCTATATTCGTAAATCAAATATTGCGCGAAACGCACTCCGATTTTCACCCGCAGGCTTATATCACCTCTCAACAGAGGCGTGGGCAGGGACGGGGCTCGCGAGAGTGCAAGACTTTTTCAAAGCAGGACGACAGTATCGGGAAACAATATTAGACTATTTCTACGATAAA
The DNA here is from genome assembly GCA_009845545.1 of Candidatus Poribacteria bacterium. GTDB lineage: Bacteria > Poribacteria > WGA-4E > WGA-4E > WGA-3G > WGA-3G. The sequence goes on along the minus strand of VXZK01000397.1, from coordinate 11,894 downwards.
AAGGCGTTCAGTTCACGGCAATGGTTTGCGAGTGATAAAGGTGCCGTCCGATGGGACGATGCCCCACGATTCTCTTATCAACCGCCGAGCGTGTTTGAAGATGCCAGTAACCGCGCGCTCCGCGACCTACTCCTACTATTCATTCTGAATCCAATGCTACTTATGATGACCTTCGCGGTTTTCAGTCGGCAGGAGGTCTGAGATGCTCTGGCATATTGTGAAACGAGAATTGTTTGAGCAAGTCAATAGCCTCCGTTTCGCACTCGCGATGCTGCTCACTGTTTTCTTAATGCTCGTCAACGCCGTGGGTCACATTGACGAATATAAAACACAACAAGCAGAATATGGACAGCAGGTTTCAGCGTACTCCGCGAGACTCGAACAGAACAGCAGTAACCTCTATAAACTCGTTTTGAATGGTCCGGGCGAACTTTACAAGAAGCCTTCACCACTCTCCTTCTGTGCGCACGGCAGCGAAAATAATCTGCCGAAATTTGCATCAGGGAAGCGAGCAGGATGGGGAATGATCTATAACATCACTGGTATCTGGCGACTGAAATATAGTGGATTTCCATCCATAAAGGCGAAAGATATTTTCCCGGTGTTCTTAAAAATTGATTGGATCCTCATCATCTCCAATGTCCTGAGTTTTCTCGCCCTTGTTTTTACGTTTGACGCGATTTCTGGTGAAGTGGAACATGGCACCCTCCGATTGACGTTATCCAATGCTGTTGCGCGTCGGACAGTGCTTACCGGTAAATTCTTAAGCAGTCTTATCAGCCTTGGTACTGTTTTTATGAGCGGTGTTTTGGTTAACCTCCTGTTACTTTACCTCTCTGGTACACTCCAACTCAATGCCCAAGAATGGAGTAGAATCAGCGGTATTTTCGCCGTGGGTTTAATGTATATCGCTGTCTTTATCGCCTTAGGGTTTCTCATATCCACCCTCGTTAACAACGCCTCAACGAGCCTTGTAATTCTGCTGCTGATATGGGTAATTTGGGTTATTCTCGTGCCGTCAATGCTTGGGACAATTATGAGTGGGTTGAACCAGCCATCAATCCGTCGCGGTCCGAGTCCAGCATATTTCATACGTAGTGGACTCCGGGAACGCTATATAGCCCGCGGATTAGAAGATGAGGCTCCCACCCGTAAGCGTCCACTGACACCCGCAACACGGCTCTGGGCTGAGTTTCTAAATGAGGAGGCGAGAGAAGGCGCAAGATTGCACAGAGCCTATTTAAACGCACAGGTAAACCAGATTCAGATTGCCAGGGAGTTCAATCGTATCTCACCGACAGCGATTGCGCAATACGCCATTGAATCTCTCGCTGGGACGGGGTTTCAAAGACATCTGAATTTCTTGAAGAATGCCGAGCGTCATGCCGCCACATTCAACGATTTTCTCATCGCTGCCGATCGCGCGGATCCGGACAGCCCCCACGTTCCTTTCGTCAGAGAAGGCATGTCCGATAAACCCGTCTCCTTTGAAAGTATCCCCAAATTTCAAGACAGTGTCCGTTTGGGAGATGCCTTCAAAGGCGCAATGTTAGACGTGACACTGTTGTTGCTCTTTTTTACAGTGTTATTTGCGGCGGCACACGTTTCATTTCAACGGAAAGAGATATAATCGTGCGTGCTTATTCTGAAAGTCGGCGCAGAACGTTGTGCGTGATGCGTTCAACGGTAGCATCGCCTCCTGCTAACCCGTGCGACCAGTCGGTTGTCGCAGCGGTGAAAACTGTCCCGCCTTGTGTATAGATGCCCATCGTTGCGGCACCGGTTCTCCCTCTTTCCCACCGTTCATACCACTCGCAATCATCAGGATGCCATCGGACAGGCGCGGTCGCGAGGATCGTGAAGCTTTCAGGCGTGCCGTCGCGATAGGTCGGCACCGGTAAACCGTTTTCAAGCGTCCACTCACACCCGTCGCACTCGTAGCCGACAATCGTATTTGCGCCACCAAAAGTATCATCCCGCGAGAGGTCTGTCCCTTCAAAGACCCAATGTTCCGGACGATGGACTGTGTATTCGCCGGCACCATCCATAAACTGTCCGTGACTCAAATGATACCCACCCTGAAGAAATCCGACACCTGTCAACTCATTTTCCGGGCGATCTACCAGATAGTGACTCCACAGCGTACTGAGGGTACTGTGATCATCAGTTTTGTAAACTGGATCCTGATTGTAGGTCTGTTTCCAGCAGACGAGTGCCCTGCCATCGTCTTCAGAACGCACCTGCCAGCAGACGGAATTCCCGCTGAAGAAAGCGGCGTTCCCACCGTTGGCGATAAATGCCTCAAGGTTATCGCGCATCGGGGCAGACCAGTATTCATCATGTCCAACGCTCAGGACGAGTTTGTAATGTTCCAACATTTCAGGGTGAAATTCCAAATCGGAGTTCGCAGCGTAATCAAACGTGTACCCGTTTTGTTCTGCCCAGACAACAAAAGCTGCTTCCCAATTACTGAAGATGCCGCGAGTGGGTCGATCGAACGAGACGCGGTTTCCCTGTATCTTGCTTGCGCCGTGATATCCGTAGAGGCTGAAGCCGCCCCAGTTGTTGTAAGCGTTATAGGTATTGGTGGAGAGTTGTAGCAAAATAGGCGTATTTGCCCCCGGTTTCGCGGGACGGACAATAAAGAACAGCGTGCTTTCGGCAGTACGATGGTTCCGATAGACAACATCACCGCCACCATCTGTTGCACGGAGTGTGCCTTCATAATAACCGCTCTGCCACGATTCAGGCACTTCAAGCGTAAAAACGGGTGACCATCCACATCCCTGCGATGACGCATCTGCTGGAATCGGTTGTGCTTCACCGGGCAGCTCCGCTTGGATCCAGACGACTTCACGCGTCGCACCGATACGTGCAATCTCAAGTGCGTAGCTGCCTGCGCTTGTTGAGATGTGGAATGCAATTTCTTCACCGGGAGCATAACTGAGTTGATGGGTATATCCATCGATATAGAGCGGTCTGATTCGGTTTTCGATCTGCGTTAAAGTTGCCATTATGCGTACTCCTTTGATGTATAGTGTATCATCTGCTAAAGGAAATGCCAGCGCGATCAAGGCTATTTTCTTTGACTCTTTTCGCCAAATATGCTATTATTTTACAATCTTTTCGACTTTTGTCATCTTAATTCTCAAAATCGTCCAAACTTTGGAATTGAATAAAAATGAAAACCGATCAAAAACAGGGAACCCCACTATCGCCTGAACAGATGGATCAGTGGGAAAACGACGGATACTTACTACTAAAGGGCGTTGTCCCTGAATCTGCTATCAATGGCGTGCGCGACAGTTTTGCCCGCGTCGTAGATGGCATCATTCGCGATTTGAAAGCGGATGGGATTATTGAAGACGAAGGGGCAGAGTTTCCATTTGAAACGCGATTCGCGCAAGTCGCTGGTGAACATGCCAATCGCTTTGGTCGTTCTTGGCGTAACCAAGTGGCGACATCTGAAATTTTCGAGATACATCACGCGCCATCACTCGTGGACGCAATCGGACAACTCACAGGGACAGATGTCATCGGACACCCTGTTTTCAATGCGCGTCCGAAACTTCCCGGTCAACAATTGACTGTCGTTCCGTGGCATCAGGACAGCGGCTATTTCGGCACAGTCAGTGAAACCTCCCTCATTCCGACTGCATGGATACCGCTGGTGCCGGTAGACAAAACCAACGGTTGTCTGCAAGTGGTTGCAGGTTCCCATCGATTAGGTGTGATTGACCATCGGACAGAAGAACGGGAAGGCAAGTTTCTTGAGGTGATGGACGAACTTATTGAGGATGCCCGTATCGTGACATGCCCGATGGCGTTAGGGGATGCCTTAGTGTTCCACAACCTCACACTCCACCGATCGCTACCGCACACCACAAGCGAGATCGTCCGTTGGGCGATTGACATCCGTTATCTCCGTGACGGCGACCATCCGGGGACAATCTATTGGGGAGACCCCGATTTCAAATGGGTCATTCGTAGTGAAACGCAACCTGTGACAACCTTCTCACAATGGGTCGAAATGTGGTAATGAATGTATGAAACGTGTGCCTTTTGAAACTTTACGAGACGAATTTTATCGCGTGCTCGCTTCAGTCGGTTTTGCCGATGAGCGCGCGATGTTATGTGCGCGACTCTTCGCCGAAAATCAGCTCGATGGCGTGTATTCGCACGGACTTAACCGCTTCCCCGGGTTCGTCGCTGGATTGGAAAGCAAACAGATTAACTTCAGCGCGCACCCAGAGAAAATTGAGGGTTTCGGGGCGTTAGAACGATGGAACGGCAACATGGGAGTTGGGCTTGTCAATGCACATCTCTGTATGCAACGCGCAACAGAACTCGCCGAAATACACGGTATCGGGTGCGTTGGACTTTCAAACACGAACCACTGGATGCGCGGCGGTGCTTATGCACTACAAGCCGCGGAAGCCGGATATATCGGGATCTGCTGGACAAACACGACCCGACTCATGCCGCCGTGGGGTTCGGCGGAAAAAATAATCGGGAACAACCCAATGGCGATTGCCGTACCACGGGAAGAGGGACACATCCTCCTTGATATGGCGATGAGCCAGTATTCAAACGGAAAATTAGAGGTGCTGCACCTACAAGGAAAAGAATTACCACTACCCGGTGGGTACGACACCAACGGTGAACTAACGGTTGACCCCGGTGAAATTCTTGATTCTAAAAGAGCATTGCCTATCGGCTATTGGAAAGGATCCGGTCTGGCACTGGTTCTTGACACAATGGCATCCGTTATCTCAGGGGGGCAAGCCACGCACGAAATTGGGAAGCAGGGATCAGAATACGCGGTTTCCCAAGTGTACATCGCGATCCATGTCACCGGGTTGATGGGACAAGCGGCGTTAGATGAGACAGTGGCGGCGATCATCAACGATTTCCATACCGCCACGCCTTTAGACGCAAATGAAAAGGTCCGGTATCCGGGGGAAGGTATGCTGCGGACACGGCAGGAGAGTCTCGAAAAAGGTGTGCTCGTAGACGAAACACAATGGCAGGCATTGCTTGAAATCAATAAAACAGGCACAAACTATAGTGAAATCTAAAAATAAAGAGACACTTTCATCCACGGTAGGTTCGGTTTCCCAACCGAACCTACACAGAGTGTCCTATTCATTCTAAACTTTACTATAAATTTGGGGGCAATTGATGACGTTACAAGTAGGGATTGTCGGTTGTGGTGGGATTAGCCGGAGCCATGCCGCCGCGCACGCGAATCTTGAAGGCATTGCCCTCGTCGCAATGTGCGACATCAATCGCGATGCCCTCAACAACCGTGCCGATGAATACGGTGTTTCAAAACGATATACCGACTATGCGGAGATGTTTGCGCGCGAGGCATTGGATCTTGTAAGTGTGTGTACACATGCACCCTTACACGCACCGATAGCGATCGCCGCCGCGAAAGCGGGGGTCCACGTCTTATCTGAAAAACCGTTATCTGTCGATTTAGAAACGGCAGATGAGATGCTCGCAACGTGTCATGCAGCAGGGGTCCACTTGGCAGTTAGCCATCAATTCCGATTCACACCGCTTTTTCGGCACGCGAAAGCCTTGATTGATGCAGGCAAAATCGGTGAACTCCGTTCAATCCGAGAAGTCGGCAAAGGACGCGAAGCCGGGTTTGAATTGATGGAAATGGGGGTCCACTATTTTGACGAGATGGATTTTTTCTTGGACGGTATCTCTTGGGTCCAGGCACATATTACCTATCAAGGCCATGACGTGACAGCGGCGGACATTATGCACAGCAGTGAGTTGTGCAGAACCGACCGGCGCGATAACGGGATCGTCGCAGGCGATACGATGCTCGTACATATCGGCGGCGCGAACGGTGCCTACGGCATTATGGAACTTTATTGCCGCGAACCCAGACATGGGTGGATGATGGGACCCCATCTGCTCGGTTCGGAAGGACAACTGATGATAAAACCGAACCCCGACACTGGTATAGATGAAATGTGGTACTGTCCATTCGATGTCTCGTTTGCGGCACATACACCAGAATGGGAGCAGATAGAACTTGACGCATCAGCGTTTCTGATCTCTGGAAAAGCGTGGCAGTCTCGTCACACTATCTGGCGTGCAAAAAATATGCGAGACGCAATTCTTAACGGAAATCAACCAGAACTCGGCGGACGCAACGCCCTGACATCGCTTGAGTGTGTCAGCGCGACCTACGCTTCGCATTTCAGGGGGCAAAAGGTGCAACTGCCGTTGGAGGCGCGGGGCCATCCGCTTGCAATTTCATAGCAAGTTTTGGCTTGCAAGCTACCCCAAAAGTACCTTAACAGAGGAGCAAAATCTGAATGAAACTTACATTCTTTAATGACTATCAACTCGGTGTCATCACAGAAGACGGGGTTGTTGACATCAGCGACGCGCTGAGCGGCATTTCGTATCACACACCGCAGGAATTGATACGAATGGTGATTGAGGACTTTGATAACCTACGTCCAGCGATAGCGGATGCTGCTGAAAATGGGACAGCTGCCGCTTTAGAGAGCGTTAGCCTCAAAGCACCATTACCGCGTCCAGGACAACTCGTGTGCCTCGCCGGTAATTACATTGAGCCGGATAGTCCGTCTCGCGGCGAGTTCAACGCCTTTCTGAAGTCACCAACCGGCATCATCGCCACAAAAGGGACAGTTGACCTACCGGAAGCAGATGTCACTGTGTTTCACTTTGAACCCGAATTGGCGATCGTTATCGGCAAAACAGCGAAACACCTCTCCGAAGAAAACGCCTTAGATTGTGTCTTCGGTTATACGCAATTCATTGATGTGTCCGCACGCGGTTTGCCCGGCGGCTTCTTCTTAGGAAAAAGTTGGCACACATTTGCACCGATGGGACCCGCACTCGTTACCGCCGACGAAGTGGCTGACGGGAACGCACTTGGCGTGCAACTCTGGATTAATGACGGTTTGCAACACGACTTTTCCACAAACTCTATGGCACGCTTCATTCCAGAATTACTCGCAGAGGTAACCAACGTCGTAACGTTGGAGCCGGGCGATGTTGTATCCACGGGGACACACCATGAAGCTCTCACGGCAGTTGGCGATGGAGATACCGTGAGATTGGGGATAGAGGGTTTCGGTCCAGAATTGACCGTTTCCGTCCAAGATCCGTTAAAGCGGAGGAGTTGGCGCGGTTAACATCTTTGTTGTGGACACACTGCGGAAAAAAGTGTTGACAACTTTACCCATTTATGTGTATAATAATTTAAGGTGTAATTTAGAGGCTCCCTTCTAATCCACGAGATTCTACTTTGTAGTAACAAGTTTTGGAAACCGGCGAGCTGCGTCCATGCTTCATAGCAAGCTTTGCAGACCAGCAAGCTGCGCCACTTTTAACAGTAAGATTTGGCGCGATACGGAATGAGACTTTTCTGACGATAAGGAGACCGAATTAATGCAAAAACCCAGAAACATAGCCGTGTTGGCTATCCTCACGATTGTCTGCGCGTGGATGGTAGGCTGCGGCGGCTGTAATCCAGAACCGGTACCGAGCGGGATGAGCCCCACACAAGGGCCCGAAAGCGGCGGGACAACTGTCCAGATTACTGGCGAAAAATTTGATATGAAAAACGGTGTAACCGTGACGTTCGGCGGGAAAAACGCCACAAGCGTGACTGTCCCAAGTGAAACACAAATTACCGCGGTGACCCCCGGTGGTATGGCAGGCGAATCCGTTTCTGTCATTGTTACCAACAAGGGCAAACCCGAAGTAGCCGTCACGCTTTCACAGCAATTTACATACACCGATGCAACGCCACCCACCGTGACGATGAACGAACCCACTGACGGCACAGTCATCTCTGAGTACGAAGATTCCCTAAATGTGATGAACAGCGTGTCCGTCTCATTTAGTGAAGCGGTGGATAGCGGTAGCGTCTCAGTAAGTGTAGCAGTTGCGAAAACAGACGATTCGATGAGCGAACCGATGAATCCAACGCTGTCAGGCACAGTGAGCGGAAGTGGCGACGCTGTGACGTTTACATCCGATATGCCGATGCGCGCAGGACGTATGTACACCGTCACTGTCTCCGGTGCTGCCGATATGGCTGGCAATACCCTCGTCAGTCCACATAGCTTTAACTTCAGTATTACCAGTCCGGAAAAACTCGACAGATACCGGGTCCAAGAAGAGGATATTCAGGAAGAAAACGGTGAGGCTGCACTCAAGCGCATCGCTGCACGTCCTGAGATTTTCGATAACCCAGAGATGTGGGAACGGTTAGTCGCAGCGAACCAAGATGATTATATCTTTGACCGGACGAAACTGAGTGTCGGACAACGCTTATGGATTCCACGCGGGGCTGCTTGGGGCGATAAATAGGTAAATTCCTAACGAAATAAAAAAGCCGTGTACTCGCGACACGGCTTTTTTTGTTGCTCTGAACATGCGACAAATCAAACGATTAGGACAGCAGAGGACATTATGTTTGGCTCCCAAAAGGATTTTGATAATCGGACCGCTGAATACCGAAGCAATTTAGCCGGCATCAAGCATCAGCACCGATTGAAAACACCGTTTGCAAAGGCATCGCGCCCTCAACCCAACCACCCCATCACGCTCCACGTGACAACATCTGGCGGTATTGCTTACGATTCAGTGCGCTGCTGGATGAATGCAAATGGCGAAGAAACCACATTTGAACTCGTGCCCGGGGGACCCGTATGGAGTACACTTGAATGGCGATATGTGCTCCATTGGCACGGACAAATCCCACCACAGGCAAGTGGCACAGTGATACGCTATAAGATTGGTGGACGTGCTATAGGTTCGGACAGCTGGATTTTTGCGGATAATCAGGCGCGTGTGTTATCGGACGCAACCGAATTCGCTATCTCGATTGACAATTACGATCTGCCAACGTGGGCACGTGACGCTGTTATTTACCACATCTTCTTAGATCGCTTCTATCCGGGAGACGGCGTGCCGTGGAAAAAACCGACGAATCTCTCCGGATTTTTCGGCGGTACCCTCCGCGGCGCGATTCAGAAACTCGACTATATTCAATCGCTTGGATGCACCGCGATCTGGCTCTCACCCGTCTTCGCGAGCCCGACACATCACGGCTACGATTCAACAGACTACTACACTGTTGAACCTCGGTTCGGCACGAATGCGGATCTCAAAGCACTCATTGAAAAAGCACACCAGCGCGGGATACGGGTTATTTTGGATTTTGTCGCGAATCACTGGTCAAATCAGCATCCGACATTTCAGGCGGCACAACGGGATGAAAACAGTGAGTATAAAGCGTGGTACACATGGCAGCGGTGGCCCGATGAATACACCAGTTTTTTCGGCGTAAAGGGGATGCCACAGTTGAACCTGAAGCACAAACCGGCAAGCGATCATCTCTTAGCGTGTGCACAGTATTGGTTGGAAAACGGTGTTGACGGTTACCGGCTTGATTATGCACCCGGACCACCGCACACGTTCTGGGCAGATTTTCGTCAAGCGTGTAAAGCAGTGAATCCTGATGTCTTTCTTTTTGGGGAAGTGGTACGTCATTCGGAAGGGATCGCCGCTTACATTCCGCATTTTGATGGCTGCCTCGATTTTCTGCTGGCGGAGGCACTCCGTCGAACTTTTGTCCTTGAAACTTCGACGCTGCTGGAATTTGAAGCATTTTTAGCAGCACACGAGACATACTTCCCAAAAGATTTCTCGCTCCCTGCGTTTTTAGACAACCACGATATGACGCGTATCCTCTACTTGGCAGGTGAAGATAAGGCGAAAGTCAAGTTAGCGGCACTGGTGCTGTTCACACTCTCGGCACCACCTGTGATTTACAACGGCACCGAAGTCGGCGTTTCACAACGGAACCCGCTCGGACGTTTTGAGGAAGCGCGGTTGCCGATGCTATGGGGAGAGGAAGCGGACAAAAATCTGTTGACTTATTTCCAACGCTTGGGAGCACTACGGAAACAGTTTCCGGTGCTTACTTCGGGAAAGCGAAAAGTTGTTCATTTGAACCTTCAAAACAGAACTTATGCGTATCTGTGCACTTTAGAAACTAATTCTGTTTTGATTGTACTGAATACAAGTAGGCGTTCAGAAACAATTGATATTCCGATTTCGGTATTTCAAACTGCTGCTGAAGACATGCTCAATGGAAACCGAGTGTTAGTATCAGAGAATTCAGTAAAGGTTTCGCTTCCAGCACAAAGTAGTGCTTTTATCGCCTAAAAATGTTGGAATCGAAAAAGAAGGGATTGGCTACCACGGAATGTGGTGATCAATCCCTTCTTTTGTAAGTGTTGTAAGATGAAACTATTGGGTTCCACCATTGCCGTTGCCATTACCGGCACCGTTACCGTCAGTCATGTCGTCATCTGTCATGGTGTCGTCAGTCATGCCATC
>VXZK01000397.1:0-1384 GCA_009845545.1 Candidatus Poribacteria bacterium | reverse complement strand
GTCATGGTGTCGTCAGTCATGCCATCGTCTGCCATGCCGGTGTCAGTTGTCATGCCGTCCATTGATCCGCTATCGCTCGCGCTCATCATATTTCCTACCCGCTCGCAGGACACGAAGGCGACACAAGCGATCAAAATAGCGATGAGCGTTATCTGAAATTTAGCCATTATAGTTGTTCCTTCCTCTATATTTGAAGTGAAGCTGACAAAGCGTTGTCAATCTATATCAGGGGTTCGGGGGTTTTGTCTGCGTCGTGAAGTGATATTGAAGTGTAGCAGTGGTAACCCTTTAACCGCCTGCTACTGCAATATTGTTATTAAATGATAATATATTTTGTAGAAAAAAGTCAAGATTATTTTTTTGAGGACACAATACCGGATAGATGTGATTCCCTAAAATCTCGAAGGGTTAAAATTTCTGGATCGGTCGATAACGTGAATATCTATTGCATTAATTGCATTATAATTGCGTTTTTTTGGGTCGTTTTTTAACAAAATCCTTCGCGAAAAACAGGGCTTGAATGTGCTTTGTACCAAGGTTTATCACGAAACTCTTCGGTTTATAGATACTTTGTGAGGATGGCGTTTTTACGTTCTATGGATTTGTCAATCGCGGCTTGTGCTTCGGTAATTTTTCCCTCTAATTGCGCAACTTCTGCCACTACTCCGTGTCGAATATCAGAAGATGGAACAAGGATTCTTTCTATTTTTTCCCAAGATGTTCTCGGTAATTGTTGACCGCTAACCGTTTTTATCACCTCAGAATTGAATGCCTCAGACAAAAAATAGTGTTTGTAGAAAGAAGCCAAATTTGGTTCACTGGGTCTAAGCACCAATATATCAGTCGAACAGATTCCATCTACATTCGCCAGAACGACTTTATTCAAGTTCGGTCTGAGCTTGCCATATAGAATGTCACCTCTACGAAATGCATTTTTGTTGCTTTTTATGGTAGAAAAATCAGACTGTGTGTCTCCTGATAATACACCGGTTTGACTTTCAATGTTTTCTAAGCCAATGTAGCAAACGGTGCCGTTTTCTTCTTGAGGGTTAACAATGTCAGAAATCTTGTTGACCACTTGATTTAAAGTTGAGGTTTTTTCAACAGAACTGACTAATTCCTCAATTTTTTGTTCGGCTGCGGTGATGGCTTGGCGGGCTTGGTCGGTTTCCTGATCCACTATATCGCATTCATTTACAATCTGCTGCTGTATTTCAGAAGGTGGAAGGGGGATTTTTATTTCTTTCATACTTTCGGCGTTTAAATTAGGTTGTGCTAAGGTCGTCGTTAAAGCATCGACTTGTTTCCAATAATCCGTCGTTTTATGAAAAGCAAAGATGTATTCGGGTAATATTTTTCCTGATACTTTTAATCTAACCAGATA
>VXZK01000058.1 GCA_009845545.1 Candidatus Poribacteria bacterium | reverse complement strand
CTACGTCAGGAACTTAAAACCCCTTCCATAAAAATGGATTTTGCGTAAGTCCTGTATTATTATAGTACGGTGGATCGGTGATAATAAGGGGGCTATCAACAGCGTAAATTGTGGTAGTTACATCTGCCTGGTGTACTTCACCACTGTTTACAGAAGATGGTAAATTTTCAACCGCCTTTGCGATCCACTCCACCTGTGCCATCCAATTTTGTGTTGAAGTGGAAAACGGATTTGCTTCCGCCAAAACCCAGGTCATTTGAAGTGCTTGACGCGTAAAAGCAGGTGCGATAAAGGTAGCGGAATTCTCCCACCAAGCAGCTTTACAACCCGTTTCCGCTGTTCGCCCAATGGCAAGAGATAGATAGGTACAAACAGCATCTGCGTATACATTGTCGCCTTGGTCCCGTATAATAGATTCCCGAACTTCTGATAGTAGGTCACTGAAGGTAGTTAGGGCAGTGAGTTGCCGTTCTGTAAACATTTGGTGCCAATGTGTCATACCATAGATTAATCCGCTTACTTTAGGATTTTCTTGTATTATTTGCCTTGGTCTCCACGGGGGTCTTGCAGATAAAGCAACTTGAATATGTGCATCAGTCGGAGAAACAAACATTTTGGGTTTACCTTCGGTTACTATTGCTATTAGGGTTTCACCCATTTTACCTGCCCTTGCTTGTTCTCGGACATAATCTAACTTAACAGCAGTTCCGCATCCACAACAATAGGCACCTGTTCTACTCACGGTAGGATTCGGAACTCCTTCACTATGGTTTTGCACAACCCATGAAATTGTATTTGATTTTCGATCAACAACGGGTTTGACCCAGTGCTCGTTACCTTTCTTCTTTGATATCTGAAATGTTCTCATCAAAGGCATCTGAAGGCCGCAGGCAGGGTTGCTACAGGGAATTGTGCGCGCCCAGAGCCATGCAACTACGGTGGCAGAAGTACCGTCCGACAATTGTGCTTTCGGATAGAGGTGACCGATGCGTCTGTGCGCCTCCTCACGCATCCACGCGCCATAATAGCGGATATCGGCTGCCAAGCCAGCGGTGCCTCTCCACGGGGCGCGCGTTCTACTTCTGCCTGTGCCGGTGAACATTCCCATCGGATCCGCATCGGGATTGATCGGTTTTTGGTTGTGGAATTTCGGAGGCAATTCAATCATTGCCTTGTTGAGTAGAACAGGGAGCGGATTCAGGTCGGAGGCGCGGGCACGTAATCCCAAGCGTTGTGCCTCAAGTGGGATAGAACCGCCACCGCAAAACGGGTCGTAGACAGCAGGACAATGGTCGTGAAGGTATTTCAAGACCGCGTCGGGATCTTTTTTAAACTGTTCGCGACAAACAATTGGGTCTTCACCGTTGTTGCGTGCGACAGAGATGGCGATTTCACGACGTGCCGCCGCTAAAAGTGCTTCATTGTTGCTATTTTGCCAGATCACGAGTCGCTTGATGATTTTGTGAAGACGGTTTCGTTCTGCTTCCTGATCGGATTCAGTTGGGAATTCGTCTTTGCATTCGGAAGGATCGTCCACCATGCTGGCGAAGATAACGGCACGGCATGCGGCGAGGGGGCGGCGTGCCCAATAACGGTGCAGGGTTGAAGGGTGTCCATGTGTGAGCGAAGCATCTTTTGCTGACTCTACGTTAATGGCTTGGAGGGGTATATTCACCTCGATGAGTTTTTTTCGGTAATTGGTCATATTTAGGCTGTTTTCACTGCTGTGCAGGCGAAGACCTTTCTACTTTTTCAGTGTTTTGCAGTTCCGGGTGTGCCTGCCTGAGCGTTCCAAGTAGGCGCGGCTCCTGTTCCTGCTGCCATTCTAACTACTATTCGTGTAGCATTTGCTCGAAAGTTTCAAGGCTTTGCATCTCGGGTACTGCGACTAGCAACTGTTGAAGACGTTCCAAATCATTAATGTTCTGAAGGGCAGGTGTTAAGGCACTTACCTCCTCTGTACGGAAGCGCCTTTTAAGCAAAGCCAGAGTGTTTTCGATGGTATTTTCTCTGAGGATTCTTTCGCGTTGGCGTTGGTATGTTTTAGATTCCAGCATAAGTTCCTCCGGTATGAGTCGGTCAAGCAATTCAGCATTATAGACTATCCCACCAAAGACAGAGATTCCGTAAAGTAAATCTACTTGTGTTTCCTGATCGACGGGGGCAGCACGCGTTGCGGTAACGCATGCTTGCACCCAACGTTCAATGTTTATCCCCGTAGGTGGTTTCATGAGCGGGGCAAAGGGCAGCAACCCAGGGGGTCTGCATTTCTAAAACTGTTTGTCCATCTATTTCGATAAGTCGTATGACTTTATAGCGGAGCGTGTATTCGTATCCGCTCCAATTATACGCATATCGACCTGTATCATTTCTGCCGGCAGTCGGATGGAAATAGATAACATTTGAGTAGACCTGCATTTGGTGTTCACCGACAAGGTATCCTTGATATTGCGCGTTTCGTGCCCACATGGGTGTATCGGTGCTATCTCGGAGTTGCAATTCGACGTGTAGGATCGCTTCTTGATTATTGACGCGGACGCGTTTTGTGATGTCGGTCTGCCGGGCAATAACGGTCTGTTGTTCAGTGTCAAGGTCTTCAAAGACTTCAACGTCTTCCTCGCCAAGCACAAATCTTGAAAGGTCTGCGGCGTGATCTGTCCATAAAATTTTTCCCATATTGTCGTAGTCTCGTGCCATGATTTGTATTATATCGTAAAGCGGTGGAAAATGTAAAGCGGATTTGAAATGGCACAGACTAACAGCATATCCTACAGACCACAGGAAATCAACGGTCTCCTATGGTACAAAGGATATGTGTCACAGACTAACAGTCTATGCTACAAAGAGGATGCACAGGCTAACAGCCTATGCTACAAAGAGGATGCACAGGCTAACAGCCTATGCTACAAAGAGGATGCACAGGCTAACAGCCTATGCTACAAAACTATAGATTTTTTTAGTTGCTCTTGAATTCTGCGTTGAGGTGTTCGCTGTTTTGTTTGACGGCACGGGTGGTGTTTTCGGAAAAGCCGTCTGATTTGTTGGCAGTAACGGTAATTTCAATTTTCACATTTCCGCCATCTGCTTGTAAAGTTCGGGCAATCTCGTCTTGAATCATGTCAATCTCATCGCCAAAGGGGAGTTCTAACTGCAAAGCTTTGGTGACAACGACATGCGTAGGTCCCTTTGCTTGTGGCGGTTCGACCACAACGCCGGTTGCGTCGTCTCCCGTTTGCTTTCCTGGGTCTGGTGCTGGTTCGGGAGTGTCCGACGGTTTCTGCTGCTTGTCTCTTTCCTCCTTGAGTAACTTTGCCAGTTCAGGGGTTATGAGGACGGCAGTGCTACCTTTTTCTATACGGAGGCCACCGACCTGTTCTTCAAACCGGAAATTGTTGTAATCGCCATCCTGATATGCCCTGGCGTATCCAAAGATGCCTGATTCGACACCGTCTCTAATGCACGTCGCTAAGGCGTTTCGGTCTCTCAATCGTGGTAGATAGACGTTTTGTGCCATCAGTTCCCAGAGGCGTTCTATTTCAATGTGGTCTTGGTAGGCATCACTACTCCAGACGTATTGCTGCAATTTTCCGGCAAGGATTTCCGGGGCAATTTTTGTGACAATTGCGTCGTCTTCAATGAATTTGTCTCGGAGACGTTTCATAATTCTGCCGTCTTCGGGTTTTGTGTCAGCGATAGAGAAGTTGTAGGTATCCGATCGCGCATCTGCTTGGGTAGGTGTAAGTGCCCATCGGTATGCCTTGAACAAGGCGGTTGTTACGGCATCTTCAGCAGATTCGAGGTTTCCCGTGGTCTGATCGCGCCGTTCGCCTGTCAGGTCGCTCAGTGCGCCGTGTAGATCATCTCCGGTCATAATGGAATTCCATGCAAGATAGTTTTTGACGAGATTTTTGAGGTCTCGAATGGCATCGCGCCGCGCTGCGATGAAGAGGAGCGTATTCTTGAAGGTGCGATCTTGTGCATTGTCTCCACTGTACCTGAGTATTTCGAGTGCTGTGTCCCGCGCTGTGTTAGCCTCTTTATCTCGGCTCGGCAGAGAGGCTTGTGGTGGCAGAATGACGTACTGAAGGGTTTCAGAGTTTTTCACAAGACTTAGAGATGTGGGACAGATTTGAACGCTTGGGTCTCGTCCGATTGCCCTTTGTAACCGTGAGATAATCTCTCCGTAGATTTCGTCATCGGTATACTCCGCAGCCCGATCTAAAGCGACCTTATTGAGGTTCTCCTGGGTGTGGAAGTAGTATCTGTCATCAAGATTGTAGAGAAAGTAGAGATTGCCAGCCATTCTGCTGAGTGCATCGTTGTAAACGGAAACACCTTGTCCGGGTTCAACCACCCCGAGGTGAATTTGGCGGGTTGTGATCCCTTTGACGGCGCGCCCGGTTGCGCTACCGAGGAACACGGTGCGGGCGATTCGTCTCGCCGCGCTGCCGACTTCAATAAAGCTCTGAGATTTTTGATCGATCTGATCGGTGCGAGAGCCGTGGCTGTCTACCTCTTTTACGACGGGATCCCAATTGCCTCCGGACTTGGCAAGCAGTCTGGTGAATTCGTCGGCGAGTGCCGGATCGTTGAGTGTGAGATTCGCTGGCATTATCAACAGAGAGGGATCCTGTTCTTGGTAGAGCCGAGAGATGCAGGTTGCCATGATCCGCAAGACACCTCGGGTCCGTTGAAATCCGGGAATCACTGCCCAGTCCTCAAAGAGTCGATCAAATATCTCAGGGTGGATTGGGTAGCAGTCTTTCATCCGCTGCAGATAGTGTTGATCGCTGACGTTGTCAGGGTATTCACCGCGCGAGTTCTGGTACATCTTTCGGAACGCTTCGCAAGTTAGATCTCGCTCGGTTTCGTCAATGACACTACCAAACAACCGTCTACGTACTACCTTAAATGCGTTATCCACTTCTAAAGGGATTGAAACGGCATCAACTCTTTCAAGGATAGCTTCAAGGGTATCCAAAACGGTCATTCCACCTTGTCCACCCGCCTGTACTTGTCCCTCTGGTAATGTTGCAACAAGTGCAACGTTCTTAGATCTGTTCACAGATTCTGTAACTGCCTGAAAGAAGGTGTAGATACTTTCTCGTGTTACGCCTTGTACATTACGAACATAAGCGACGAGTTCATCCATTAGGATAACAGAGGGTCCGACGTGTTCAAAGAGTGCGTCTAACTGGTTTCCGCCAGGGGCGATCCCTTCAAATGCGGCTTCTCTTATGATATTATAGGCATCTTGCCCACCGAGCTGCTCTGCCATCTTTCCCCAGAGCGTATTGAGGGGATCACCTTGTTGGGTTTCATCTGCATCAGTTGTGGAGAGATAGGTGCCGACAAGGACAGAAACATTGGCATTAAGCGGCGTGTTCGGGTCCCATTCTGCGGCTTCAATGATTTCGTCAATTTCTTTACGTAACCGAGCATATTCACCGTCTGTTGGGAGTTCTCTCAGGATATTTGCCCCTGTTACGAGGTGGTAAAGAGCAATAAGACTGTGTGTTTTACCACCGCCGAATCCGGTTTTGAGTTGGATAACGGGGTCGCCACCTTTGCCGCCGAGCCGTTTCAATGTATTGACTAACAGTTCCTTAAGCCCGGGAGTGATGTATGTCTGATTGAAAAAGATGTCGGTTTCGCCGTATTCTGAGGTTTTCGCTCTCCCTTCAAAGACTTCTTGGAGATCCGCAGCGAATTCCGATTTTCGGAAGGTGCCTTCAATGACATCGGTATTCGGACGTATAACATCACGCCACGGGGTGAGGTCAGATGTTTTTCTGCGTGGTAGTGTCGGTTTTACCTCTGGACTTGGTGTTGTGTTGGTTAGCAGCTTGTCACGGATGGCTTCGACTTCTTGCTTTTGTTCTGGGACATTGATTTGTCCGAGTATATCAGCAATTTCGTGAAGCCGAGCCAAGGCGTAGCCCGATGTGAGGTCTTCTGTTTCAGTGTGAAAAGTATTATTTCTCGCTTCAGTTATTATGCCAACAGCACTACGAATATCCCGATCTTCGTCAAAGCATTGTGCGAAAACATCGTTCCAATGCTTTCTGAAAAGATGTGGGAAATGGCCGATATCAAGTTTGCCTGGGTTATCCAAACGGTATTTGTCTTCTGGTGCTATATTCCGTGCCTTCTTCATATTTCGGATAACGAAGGGGCGCATTGCTTGGAGGTAAATCTTGAGTGCTTCATAGAGCGCATCTTGATTGGGAAATTCGGGTGTGTTCATGTATGTAGGGATCCATCTCCATAATTTTTCCAGCATTGTAGCAGGTTTTCAGTTTTAAGTCAAACGTGATATTATTAGGACTTACGCACTACTTACATAGCAAGCCGAAGAAAGTGCAAGACGTTGATATACCTTTTTCTATAGAAGTCATATTGAGTAAAACATAAGGATGTCGTAAAATAGCGAAAAGAAGGCATGATTTATGTCTCATTCTTTCCGCTTCAGATACCCATTTACTCTGAGTTCTTAGCTCTTACTCGCTATAAGTTCATAGGTAAAAATGGTCAAAGACTGGGGGGCATTCGCAGTTGAAGCGGAACGGAAACTTGCGACGCTATGGGGGCGACTGAAGCGATGAAGGTCAGCGTCTTTTGTAGAGAGTGGATTGGAAGCATGGTTACGGTGAAACTTCCTCAATGTGGATGTGTTGGTTCGGTTTGATGTTCTTGCGTGTGCTGACAGCACCGCTGGGCCACTTTACTTCAATGGTTTCGATGAGCGTATCGTTGTTTATGCCGAAGATAGTGGTGAGTTCGCTTTGTGAGCAGTAGCTGGAACCGCTTTTGACCCTTCGTATCTGTGTTCCTGATGCGGTGGTTATGCGAATCTGCGCGCCGATGCCGTCGCGATTGCTTGTTTGTCCGACGAGTTGGAACTTGATCCACGTGTTACGGTTCCCGCCGTCGTTTCGGAAAAGGTGTGCCGGTCCGTTGGAGGTGGTGACGAGCAGGTCCCAGTCGCCGTCGTTGTCGATGTCGCCGTAGGCTGCGCCTCTGCCGACCATCGGTTTTGCCAAATCCGAACCGACTTTGTTGCGTACATCACTGAATTTGCCGTGTGAGTTGTTATGAAATAGGTGTGGCGGTTGGGCATAGGTAACCTGCATCTGAATGGCGTTGATATCATTTTCCACGTGTCCATTGGCGGTGAAGATATCGAGATTTCCATCAAGATCGAAGTCAAAGAAGAAACATGCGAAGGTAAGCGTCAATAGCGTTGCGTTTCCGATCTGTGCGGCGGGGGCATCGTCTATGAAGAAGCCGCCATCGTTGTGGTAGAGATTGAGCATCTCGTTAGAGAAATTACCGATAACGAGGCTCTCCCTACCGGTGCGATCGTAATCGGCAGCATCAACACCCATTGCACCGGTAGCGACCCCTTTTTCGTCATGAGAAACGCCGACTTCCAGAGCGGTTTCGATGAAGGTGCTGTCGCCGTTGTTTTGGTAGAGTTTATTAGGTTGTGTATCGTTTGCCTCAAAGATGTCTGGTAAGCCGTCGGCGTTGTAGTCGAAAATACAAACACCGAGGGATTTGCTTGTTTTGTCCTCAATGCGTGCACTGCGGGAGACGTCAGCAAATGTACCATCGCCTCGATTTCTGAAGAGTTTGCTCGCCTGTCCTTGGTAAGAT
Organism: Candidatus Poribacteria bacterium; assembly: GCA_009845545.1. GTDB lineage: Bacteria > Poribacteria > WGA-4E > WGA-4E > WGA-3G > WGA-3G. Next base: position 8,749 of record VXZK01000058.1, on the reverse strand, counting down.
TCAGGCGTACAGTAGGATTTATTGATACCGTTGAGGGTACAGAACAGATCGTTCTCTATACTCCATTCAACGTAGTTTGCAACGTAGAGGTCAAGATGCCCGTCGTTATTGTAATCGAACCATGCGCAGCTTGTACCGAAGCCGGGGTTATGGATACCCGCGGCTTTCGTGGCATCAGCAAAGGTACCATCGCCGTTGTTTTGGAAAAGTCGGTCGGTTTCAAGGCAGCTGATATAGATGTCTGGGTCGCCGTCGTTGTCGTAGTCAGCGACAGCGACTCCCATGCCGTAGAGTGGGGCAGCGAGACCTGCGGCTTCAGTGGCATCGGTGAAGGTGCCGTCTCGGTTGTTGCGGTAGAGTGCCATCGTTTGTCGTTTTCCAGTTGGATTGCCTTTCCAATCTTTTCCGTTGACGAGGAGGATGTCTTGCCATCCATCGGTGTTGTAGTCGATAAAGGCACAGCCTGACCCCATTGTTTCTGGGAGATATTTCTGTCCGAAGGCACCGGAGTTATGGATAAAGTCGATGCCTGCTGCGCGTGTAATATCGGTAAATTGTGGCAGGTTTTGTGCTGTGGCATTTAGAGAGAGAAAGATCAAAAAGGTTATCGAGTGTGCTAAAATTGCTACGGCGTTAAACTGACTTTCTAACTTTACAGATTTTAGGACACTTGCAAACTTTTTAACAAAGTATAATTCCTGTTTTATTGTTAGATATGAATCCAACGATCTTCCTCCCATGAAGTTTGGATGGCCGTTTGTACATCGTTGTGCGTTGAACAACGTCGTCTGCACAGATAATGAGTTTGGGCTGGAGCGGAGTGTCGTGGAATCGGTCAGCAATCTGTTGATATGCGCGGGCGTGCGTCATCCCCATCCATCCCAGACCGATGATACCGATGCCAATCGTGTGTTTCGTCTCCATTTTCGTCTACGCTACCTCAATAGCTTTTCAGATGTCCCCATGTGGTTGCGAGCTTGGCTTGCGGCTCGACGGGGCGCGGTTTTCCGGGTCCACCGTTAGGGATATTTGCGCCTGTGATTTCGACATCATCAAAGTGCGCACGTCCGTCCGCGACGACAAGACCGGCTTGCCCACCTTTTAAGAGGTCTTCGTCAACAGCGGTAAATACCGCATCGTCGATTTTAAATTCGAGTGTGCCATCTTCATAGATAGTGGCGGTCAGGTTATACCACGTATCGATTTCTGCATCAAATAGGTAGGTAATAATGTTCCAATCGTCTTGAACTGCCTTTACAATGCGGACGGTGCCAAAGATATAATCGAGAAAAAAGAGGTAACGGCTATCCTCTTCGCCTCTATCGTGGAGTGTCAGTCCGATGGTTGGGGGTTCATCTTTGTCTTCGACCAACTTTGCGCGACAGGAGACGGCGTAGTTTTTCCATGAGAGTTCGCCTGTTATCCAGAGACTCATAAAGCCGGGTAAGAAGATTTCGCCGACGGCTTCACCGTCGTCGATCCACCATTTTTCAACCTTTCGGTCGATATTAAAGATTTTCCATTCGCGGGTGTCTTTGTCTTCAAAATCGTCGCGCCATGTGCCTGCAAAACTGGGTTGCCATGCCCCTATTGAAAGGCAGGCAAGGGTGATAACTGCGATGGTTGGTCCTAATTTTTTCATTTCTATTCTCCTTATGATTCGGTAATTATACACTGTCCATTCGGATCTGCGTACGGACAAGAACAGCAATGATCCGTATTTTTATTATAATTGCCCCGCTGCAGTGCCGAGATTTTTTTCTGCCACTGTTCTGTAGTTTCTTGTAATTCTGCTATGCTGAAGTTTTTCTGTATGTAATGATCTTGTTCAGTAAAGAAAATATTGATTGTTACTGTGGGTTGTTCTGGGTAACGCCGATGTGCCAGCAGGCTATAAAGTTCCATTTCTGGCTGATATGCCTCTGAATCCTGGAGATCACCGGTTTTGTAAATGACAACTTGCCAGTATCCTGCTTTGTCTTGAAAGAGTCTGTCGAACCTACCATCAATGATGTGTCCGTCAATATCTGCGTGAACTTGCTGGTTCGTGTAGGTCTTGGCGGCGGAAAACGCTGTTTTTCCGAGTTCGGAGTTGGTAAAATTGTTAACATATGTACGAAGTGCTGCTGTCGATTCGGTCGTTGCTTCAGGATAGTTCTCAAGTGCTTGGTCAATGATGGTGTCAAGGTTTTCAGTGTCTAATTGCCGTCTGATTCGGGCGAGAGTAGAGCGAATTGCATTATCCATCTCGGTTTCATCCCAACCTGTTTCCCTTTGGTCATCCGTTGGAATTCGTAGTACATTTTCCAACTGGTATCGCAGTGGACAACGCGCGTAGTTAGCGAGTTCAGTGACAGAGAAGGCTGCGGAAATACCGGTTGGTTCGAGTGCTGAGGGTAGGCACTCTGGAAATTCGATGGGTGTTATGTCATCGAAAGTCTCATCTGTGGAAGTGCAGTCTTCGAGTTGTCGGGACACGTTGCGTTTGAAAGGCAGACGGGGTAGATTGTCTTCTCTGTCACAGATACCGAGGTGTGTGTCGAGCCACTTAAGCATTTCCTGTGCTTCGCCTTTCTCTGAGAGTGTTCCTGATAAAATAAGCCGGTTTTCGGCGCGTGTTGTCCCGACATAAAACAGCCGTTTCTTTTCGGCAACCTCTTTTTCGCGTGATCGGTTTTTCATGTGGGCAATGATTGACGGTTCCGTTTTCCTATATCCGTCATCTGGCTTAAGCGGACTAAAACCGATACCGAATATTTCATCAATAAAAGGTTCACTGTCTGTCTGTCCTCTCCGGTTAAGGCAGGGGAGTATAACGATTGGGAATTCCTTTCCTTTGGCGGTGTGAATTGTCATAATCTGTACTGCTCCGCTGCAGGCTTCAACGGGTGCTTGTCCCTCGCGAGGCTCTTCTGTAATTAATACGTCCAGAAATTCGATAAAATCTGGCAGAATTTGTGTGTTTTCATCCCCATCGAAATTTCTTGCGAGTTCCAAGAGTTTTTGATAGTTCGCCAAGCGTTGTTGTCCATATATGCCGGTTTTCAGCGTTCCAATCAATCCGGTTTCATTAACGATGGTAACGATGAGTTGGTTGACAGGCATGCGGTGGGCAAACTGATCGTGCTTATTTAAAGTGTGTATCGCGCGCTTGAGGTTACTGGATTTTGCTTTGTAATTCTGTGTTTTTTCCCAGAAATTTCCGTCTTTCTGTAGTGAAATTTCATAGAGTTCGGCATCGGAGATGCCAAAGGCAGGGCCGCGAAGCACTCCTGCAAGGGATGCGTCGTTTTTTGATGGTGCGCTAAGGAAGTTGAGGTAGTTCCAGATATCGTAAATTTCTTGTCGTTGATAGAAACCAACACCACTTGTAGTGAGATAAGGGATACCTGCCGTAAGTAGAGCCTTCTCGATATCAGGGAGGTGTCTTCTACTCTGAATGAGGATGGCAATGTCGTCATACTGAATTGGACGCTCCAACGCCTGTCCATTCTTGCCGCGTACCGACAGGGTTTCTACGCTTGCTTTCATATTCTTGATATGCTGAGCGATAAGTTTGTACTCGTCTGCCGCCTCGTTTTCGTGTGTTCCAAGGAGAATTTTGATCTCACCGTTTGCACACGCCTGTCGCGCTTGCGTAAGGGGTTCATACTGCACCTCAAATTCATTTTCACTTCCGTCACCCATCAAGCGATCAAAAAAGTAATTGACGAATCCGATGGGGTCGCGTAAGGAACGGAAATTCTCTGTGAGGGAGATAGCAAGCCCGTCTTCTGCAGTGATTTTTTCTTTAGTTTCTTTAAATACACGGACATCTGAGCCACGAAACCCGTAAATGCTCTGTTTCGGATCACCGACGATAAAGAGCTTTGCGCTGTTGAGATTGTTTGTCAACAGCATTACTAATTCATATTGTAATTCGTTTGTGTCTTGATATTCGTCTACCATAAAATACTGGTAACGCTTGACCAATTTCTGTCGGATTTGTTCGTTGTTGCGCAGTAGATTGCGGGTTTTCAGTTGTAGGTCATCATTATCGAGTGTGCCTTGGGAGAGTTTGGCTTTTTCGTAGTCATTTAAGATTTGATTGTATAGTGTAAGTAGATCGTGGGTTGTGCTGAGCAGGAAATCATCATCGGTTTCAACATCGCTTGTTTCATTGTCACCTGTTTCTGGGAGGATTTTAATTTTTTTCGCAGCCGATACCAAAAAATTGATTTCGGTGTCAATATCCGTTGTATCAGTTTTTGTACCGATAAAAGCAGATTTTGCAATGTTACCGTCTTTGATTGTAATTGGGACAGCAATATATTTGAGTAGTTCCGGGGCTTCAGCGGAATTTGGATTTTCCGAATATACAGTTTCTAATTGTTGGGTCAAATCTCTAACGACCTTTACACTTTTGCCTGTCGCGACTTGCATAACAGTATTTAGACATCGGATAAATTCGGGGATATCAATTGTTGACATCAATTGTTCGCGAATCCGTTGCTGTAGGGCTTCATGTATCTCCTTGTCGTTTGAATTGCTATAAATTTCTTGCATGAGATGCTCAATTACATCATGTTGGTTTATCATATTGGCGAAGAAATCTATCAATTTTTGCTGTCCACCGTAGCGGCGTAGTAGACGTGTGAGTTCTGCGCGGAGCGGATGGTCAGGATTTGTCGCGATGTCTCTGAGGGTTTCCTTAAGGGTTTTCTGTAGTAGGAGTTTCTGGTCAATGCCCTGTATAATGCTGAAGTTGGCTGGTACACCCGCTTGAAAGGGAAATTCTCTCAGGATACTTGCGCAGAAGGCGTGGATGGTTGAGATGTGTGCTGAGTTCATCTCATCGCGAAAACGTTGAAGGGAATTGCTCTGTTTTAAGTCTTGCACTCCTTCTTGAGGGGACAACCGTTTGATGACGCGTTCCTTCATCTCAGCGGCAGCTTTATTTGTGAAGGTGATAGCAACAATTTCTTGCGGCGTGGCGTTGCCTTCACGCAAAATTTTGAGATAGCGTTCAACCAACACGGTGGTTTTTCCAGTTCCTGCCCCTGCTGTTACGCAGACGTGTTTTTCTATATTAAGAGCGGCTTCTTGACTTCGGGTCAATCGCATTTTGTCTATTTCCTTGTCCGGCGCGCTTGCGGAGCGCGCCTGCAATAATAGAGTGGTATCTAATCGGGTAGTGGAATAATTGCCTCTGCTGCTATTGCAAGTTGCACGGTGTCTCCAGGTTTTTTCGTTTCGATACCGGGGTTGTAATGCACGGCTTTGAGCGGTACGTCTGCGGCTACCAATTGGTATTCTTCTATCCTGCCCAAGTAGTTGACTGCGGTAATCTTTGCCGTTATTGTGTTTTCGGCGTGGTTATCATCGTTCTCGCTGTTGACGATGAGTGCTTCGGGACGGATTGAGCACTGCACCGGTGTTCCATCGCTTAAATTGTGATAAACAGTTTCGGAGTGGAGTGTTCCGACGGATGTCTCGATTGTCGCGCTTCCGTTTGATGCGTTTTGGACTTTGCCAGAGATAAAGTTGGTTTCCCCAACGAAACTTGCCACGAAGGTGTTCTTTGGGAACTGATATACCTCGCGTGGCGTGCCGACTTGGATGATGACACCGTCCTGCATGATTGCCATCCGATCCGCCATAGAGAGTGCATCTACTTGATCGTGTGTGACGTAGAACATTGTAATATTTGTTCGGTCATGGATCTGTTTGATTTCGTCGCGCATCTGTTGTCGGAGGGCGGCATCAAGGTTGCTAATCGGTTCGTCAAGCAGGAGAACGCTCGGTTCGATGACAAGGGCGCGAGCGAGTGCGATGCGCTGCTGTTGTCCACCGGAAAGTGTGTTGACTGCGCGATCGCGATAGTCTACCATCTGGACCATCTCTAAGGCACTCGTGATCTTTTCGTCTCGTTCCGATTTGCCGAGTTTGCGAAGTGTGAGTCCGTACGCAATGTTTTCGGCGACGGACATGTGGGGCCAGAGGGCATAGTTTTGGAATACCATCCCGGTATTACGTTGATGTGGTGGCACATTGTTCACAATGGTATCGTCGAACTTTAATTCGCCGGTATCGGGTTTGTAGAATCCTGCGACAATCCGCAGAAAGGTTGATTTACCGCATCCAGACGGACCCAGGAGAAAGAAGAATTCGCCTCTTTCAATCTTCAGGCTTACGTCGTTGACAGCGAGTGTTGTGTCAAATGCTTTTGTAACGTGGGTTAATTGAACTGCAACTGCCAATTTTTAGTTTTCCTTGCGGATAAGTAACGTGTGTTTGGCATTTGACGTGCTTTTACGTCGAGTCGCCTTCCACTTCGTTCCAGGCTTGGTTTCTTTTGCTATATTCGGTAACGAGAAGTGTTAGAACTCCCCTTATTTTTCTCAACTGGTGATTACTCTTCTGTTTGGAGAACGTTTTTGACGCAGCGAAAGCCGATGGTACTGCCAGATGAGAGATGATACCACCGATCTGCGACGCGGAGATCTTCGGGACTTCCGCCCCAGCCGCCACCTCGCAGGATACGGAAATTTTCGTTGTCTGGTGCGATTTCTCTACCGAAGCGCGGACTGTTTTCTGGACTCATGCTATAGAATTTGCTGTTGTATTCGTCGAAACACCATTCCCATGCGTTCCCTGCCATGTCGTATAAGTTATAGCCGTTAGGCGGGAAACTCCCGACCGGGGCCGTCCACTTCCATTGATCTGTTCCACCTGTGCTTCCGAAATTTGCATCTGTATGTGTAATTATATCACCATTCGGATATAATTTTCCAGTTAGATTTCCGCGTGCAGCGTATTCCCATTCGGCTTCGGTCGGTAACCGTTTATTTGCCCATGCGGCGTAGGCGGCAGCGTCGCCCCAATTCACTCGGACGACAGGTGCGTCGGGGGCATTGAACCGCGGGTTATGCGACAAGGGTGGCTGAGGATAGCCTGTGCTTTCGACGAATTTTTGGTAGCGCGCATTCGTTACTTCATACTGGTCCATGTAAAATGCGTCGAGGGTAACAGTATGCACGGGTTGTTCGTCGCTATCCCCGGTCGTGGAACCCATCTGAAATGTGCCTGCTGGAATCAGGACCATTGTGGCACCGTCAATCTCAGAAACAATTTCAACTGCATGTTCGGTGGTGGGTGAATCTTCATCGCTCTGCGCGCAGGCGGATATACTGACACAAATGAGGCAGATGAGAAGGATGTCGGCAATCTTCATAGCGTTTTGGCTATTTGTGTGGCACTTTCGACCATCCACGCCTGTTCTCTCTCATAGATCGTGCGGAGATCCAGCCAAAAAAGTCCGTCCTTGATTCTACCGATGACAGGGATTGTAGCGTTTCGGAATTGTGCTGCAAGCATTTCAGCGGATATCTGTGTCGATTCAAGCACAAGTGCAACGCTCGGCAATGTCTCAACAGGCAGGGCACCGCTCCCAATCTGCCCGTAGGTTTCCGAGACCCGAATATTGACTTTTTCGGTGAAGAGGTCTTGGAGTTGCTCTTTGATTTTTTCGGCGACAGCGTGGAGTGTCTCTATTGAACGGGTATAGCGGTTGAGCATCGGAAACTGTTCAGCGGCTGTAGTGCTGTCGATAAGGTGGCGTTGCAATGTTGCTGACAAGCCGGCTATAATGAGTTTGTCAACGCGGAGTGCCCGCATCATCGGGTTTTTACGCATCTTTTCGATCCATTCCGCTTTACCGACGATGATCCCTGCCTGCGGTCCACCGAGCAGTTTATCCCCGCTAAAAGTGACAATATCGACACCGCTGGCGATGCGTTCGCCGACAAGCGGTTCATGCGGTAGTCCATAAGCTGCCATATCAATGAGCGCACCGCTACCGAGATCTTCCATTGTCGGAATGCCCTGCTGTGTACCGAGTTCTGTCATTTCTTCCATGGTGGGCGTTGAAGTGAAACCGAGAATTTTGTAGTTGCTCGGGTGTACCTTGAGCAATAGTCCTGTGTTTTCGTTGATAGCCTCAGCGTAATCTCGGAGGTGGGTTCGGTTGGTGGTACCGACTTCTCGGAGTATCGCCCCGCTTGCCGCCATGACATCTGGGATACGGAATGCCCCGCCAATTTCGATCAATTCGCCGCGTGAGACGATGACCTCTTTACCACGTGCCACGGTCTGTAGTGCGAGTAGCACGGCGGCGGCGTTGTTATTGACGACTGTAGAAGATTCACAGCCTGTCAATTGTTGTAGGAGCGGTTCGGTGATCCTATCCCGATGTCCCCGTCTGCCTGTTTCGATGTCGTATTCGAGATTGACGTAGTTTTGCGCGGCTTGCTGGATGGCTTCACAGGCATCGTCGCTGAGCAAAGATCTGCCTAAGTTGGTATGTGTGACCGTGCCTGTTGCATTAACGACGGGACGCATGCGCGGTGCTGTTTTCGCTGCAATTTTCTGGAGTGTTCGTTCTGCGTATTCTGCGTGTTCTGGCAGTTGTGTATAGTTTCCGCTGAGCATCTCGTTTCGGATGTCAGCAACTGCAGCGCGGAGTGCTTCTGTAACGAGTGGGCGCGTGTAGGTGGCTTGCAAGTCGAGCATCTCCTGTGTGTTCAGGAGTTTTTCGATGGCGGGTAATTGTCGTAGAAGGTCTTTTGTGTGATCGTTGGTCAAAATGGTTTCCAAGGAATTTGTTTCTACAATAATGCTTTTAGGGCACCCTATTTAGTAGGATAGCATATTGTGGATGGCTTGTCAAATTCTATTGAAATGTTCGTGTGTCGTTTCCAAAGTTGAAGAT
>VXZK01000218.1 GCA_009845545.1 Candidatus Poribacteria bacterium | reverse complement strand
AAACCTAGTGTTGGGTTTTCGAATCCCTCCTGGCCTGCCTTTTATAATTTTATTATGATAACTCGCTTAAATAATTATCTTCAGGGCATCAATCTCGAATGGCAGAAGGTAACCATACCTGACATCAAAGAGGTGCAGGGGAGTACCATTACCGTCATTGTCGCCTCCGCTCTATTAGGGCTTTACATCGGCATCATCGATGGCAACCCTGAATTTCCAAAATGGGAGAGTCCTTTATCTTGGATTTTTCTCGCAGCCCTTCCAATCGTTGTCTTTTTGATCGTCAAAAGTTGGGAAGAGCATTCACAAAGCGATAGAGATCCTGAGGCTGCTATTGATGGAAACCGAAAAATAATCGCGGCGGCAGTCGCCAGCATCCCACTCATCGCTGTACTTGTGAGCCAATATCTTGTGAGCCAGGATGTCTTGAACGCTTCACTTAAGGGGTTCGGTATGGTTTTTCTCAGAGCCCTTTTTATTCGGACTTAACGTTTTTGTGCTTCAACCAGGGGTGAATCAGAATATGGATGGATACTGGTACGTTGTTCAGATATACACCGGGCATGAGAAAAAGGTTAAACTCACCCTCGACAACATGATCGCACGGGAAGAGTTGCAGGACCAGATCTTGCAGGTCAATGTCCCGGAGACCGAAGTGGTCGAGGTTAAGGACAGCCAACGGAAAGTGAGTGTCCGACCTTCTTATCCGGGGTACGTACTTGTTAATACCACCCATGAACTTGGTCCGCATGTTGAAAGCACGATTGGACAAAGAAGTTGGGCACTTATACAAGAAACCCCAGGGGTCATGAATTTCTTGGGACCCCCCTCACACCCATCACCCTTGAATCCTGATGACGTTGAGGTAATGCTCCAGATGTCAACCGAGGAAGAGGAAGTTGTACCCGTCCCAGCGATGGAATACGAGATAGGCGATAAGGTTAAAGTCATCAACGGACCGTTTAGTGGGTTCCCTGGCGAAATTGAAGAAATTGACATGGAACACCAACGATTACGCCTCAGCATTTCGCTTTTTGGTCGTTCAACGTCTGTTGACTTGGGCTTGCTTGAAGTGGAAGAACTGAACTAAATTAAACGGTGTCGTCTAAAGACGGGATCGCCGCTTTATCACAATCCAGAATAGGGAAAACAATGGCAAAAAAAGTAGCAGGTGAAGTTAAACTCCAATTGGTATCCGGACAGGCAACGCCACAGCCGCCTGTCGGTCCAAGTCTCGCGCCCTATATGATTAATCTGCAAGAGTTTATCAAATCTTTTAACGCCGAGACGCAGCATCAAACCGGTATGGTGGTGACAACCGTCATCACCTGTTATAGCGACAGGTCGTTTACGTTTGCCGTAAAATCGCCGCCGGCGGCAGTTTTACTTAAAGCCGCAGCGAAAATCGCGAAAGGTTCCGGTGAACCCAACCGAAACAAGGTCGCCTCTGTCACAAGGGATCAAATCCGCGAGATTGCGGAGACGAAATTGCCTGACTTAAATACAACAGACTTAGATGCCGCGATGCGGATGGTAGAAGGCACCGCTCGCAGTATGGGGCTCACAATTGGATAGCGAAGTGCGGCGCATGTGCGGCGCATACACATAAACTCGCTTTGGAACGGGGCTACGGAGATATGCCCACTGACGATCGGAGAACAACATGGCGAAAAGAGGAAAACGATACACCGAAGGCAAAGCGCATGTAGATAGACTTCAACTCTACACAGTAGATGAAGCCGTCTCGCTTGTGAAAAAAACGAGCGGTGCAAAATTTGATGAGACAGTTGATCTCGCATCACGTCTCGGTGTAAATGCACAACATGCCGAGCAGAATATCCGTGGTACCGTTACGCTGCCACACGGCACGGGGAAATCCGTCTGTGTTGTCGTCTTCGCCGAAGGCGACCCTGCACGACAAGCTGAGGAAGCTGGCGCGGATTTCGTCGGAACCGATGATCTCGTTGATAAAATCGTTGACGGATGGCTCGATTTTGACGCAACAATCGCGACACCGGATCTCATGCGGAGTATTATGCCGAAACTTGGACGAGTCCTCGGACCGAGAGGTTTAATGCCTAACGCCAAGGCTGGCACCGTCACAATGGATGTCACTGAGGCAATACAGAATATCAAAGCAGGTCAAATCGAATATCGGGTAGAACGCTCATCTGGTGTCGTTCACGTCCCGATCGGCAAGACCTCATTTGAAGAAGAGCGTATTAAAGAGAACCTCAATGCTGTAATGGGGGCACTTGTCGCCGCTCGCCCGTCTTCCGTAAAAGGTAGATACATTCGAAGCGTGGCTATATCGGCAACGATGGGTGTCGGGATTCGGATAGACCCTCAGCAGTTTGCATAAATGACGCGGGATACGATATAAAAATAGTCTTTACAATTAAATAGAGTCGTAGAACGTAGGTGCCATTGGCTTAATTGCCTACCGAGGCTTGAATGGAATGGAACGCAGGGCGCGCTTCTCAAAGCGCATATCTGATGTATTGCCCCCTGTTGCTTTCTCTATTTATGTAAGCCTCCAGGCACCTGGGGGCTTTTTGCATGCAATCGTATACCCAATTAACCTGTTTGTATGGAAACCGAAGCGATGTGATGTGGCTTCCATACAACCCACGCAGAAAGGAGCTGACACATGCCGAATCAGGCGAATGTTCAGCAAACAGAACAAATTCGTGAGATTTTCGACAGTGCCGACGTTGTTCTGCTAACAGACTTTCAAGGACTCACCGTCGCGGAAATTAACGAGCTCCGGAATCAACTCCGAGCCGCTGATATCCGGTATAAGGTCTGTAAGAACACTTTAGTGAATGTCGTTGCTGAAGAGAGAGGTATTGAAGGGTTGAACCCTTATCTCAAGGGAAATACAGCCCTCGCTGCCGGTACAGATCCAGCGGCCTCTTCAAAAATCTTGCTCGCATTTGGCGAGGAACACGAAAATTTTAAAATTAAAGGCGGGATTCTCGGGGCACAGGTGATTGACGCAGCAGGCGTTGAAGCACTGAAGGATATGCCGTCACGGGAAGTCCTTCTCGCTAAGACCTTCGGACTTATCAGCGCACCGCTCACTGGGCTCGTGCGAACCCTACATCAAGGGTCTCCCGCTAACGGGATCGTGAATGTACTTAGTGGAACAATACGTCAGGTAACCTCCGTATTAACACAGGTTACCGAGCAGAAGAAAGAGGCAGAAAACGCCTAACGCTTATACTAAATATTACTGGGAAACCGAGGCACTGGGTCTCTACTTTCCTAAAATTCTAATCAAGTTAATTGCGTACGACTTATAGAGAGGATATAAACATGACCGCAGATATGGAAAAAATGATTGAGGAAATTAGCAATATGACCGTTCTGGAACTCTCCGAACTGGTCAAAGCATTGGAAGATAAATTCGGTGTCAGTGCATCAGCTATGCCGGCAGTCGCTATGCCGGGCATGATGCCCGCTGCAGATGGTGCAGCCGCAGCGGAAGATGAAGCCGCAGCGGAAGAGAAAACCGAATTTGATGTACAACTCAAAGAGTTCGGTGCCAACAAGATTCCGGTTATCAAAGAGGTGCGCGCCCTTACCGGGCTCGGCTTGAAGGAAGCAAAAGAAAAAGTCGAATCCGCACCCGTCGTCATTCAAGAAGGTGTCTCTAAAGAGGATGCCGACAAGGCGAAAGAGCAGCTCGAAGAACTTGGTGCCGTCGTCGAAATTATCTAAATCGGTGTCAAGACCGCATGCTTTAGCTTGCGGGCTGTAGACGCCGCGTGATGAATAGGAAGCCCATTATGGTTTTGAGCATAGCAATTTGCTACGGCGAACTATAATGGGTTTCTATTTTTTGTAAAATAATCCGCGTAACGATCGCACGGATCGAAACTGCCCTATTGAAAATTACCAAGTCGCACCGATGTTTAGTATTCTTGACGTTTTTTATCTCGTTTTCAGCCAACTTGCAGTCGGCGGATTTGTTCTGCTCCTTTTAGTCCCGAAAGCGTTAGTTGGGGCGAACTTCTATCGTTTGATGGGAAGCATCTACTTGCTTGTAAGCGGTTTATCGCGCTGCGCGGACTTGGCGCTCCATCGTCAACCCGTTACTTTTCTCAATTTTTTCGGATTCTGGCAGAACCCCGAGTCTGTTTTGGTCATCTCTTTTGTGCTTATCCTTTTCATTTATACACTGAGTTGGTGGTTCAAAGTCCCGCTGCTCACGCGGCTCGTTTTCTTTGGTGGCGTAATGTGTGGTGCTGCGTGGGTCGTTTTGAGTGCTCAGCGTTATTCCGAAATTGTTCAATTTCCAGGTGAAATGTTTCTGCTCCCACTTCAATTCTTGACAGCGGCTGTGTTACTCGGTGCCGTTCACAGCGGCATGTGGTTCGGGCACTGGTACCTTGTGACACCCGATCTACCGGTGAGTTACCTGAAACGGTTTAATACCGTGTTACTCTATACTCTGTCAGGGATGGCACTGCTGCTCTGCCTGAACATCTTTTTCAGGCAGCAATCCGCGGATGTTGTCCCTTTTAATCTTTTTTACCAAATCATCTTCAGCATGCGGCTGCTTATAGGTATCGCTGGCACGTTACTCCTCTACTTTATTACATGGGACTGCTTACGCCCAAAGTCTGTTGCGCGTGATGTACTCGGCGCGACCCGCGCGGCAACAGGTTTTCTTTTTATCGCTATTATCACGGTTTTCCTCGGTGAGTTTTGCAGCCGATTTTTGCTTTTGGAGATGCGATTCATTTTCTAAAAAGTAGACTTACTATGCGATTTAAAGTCTGAAAGTCTGACATCTGCAGGAACATTCGTCCTACGATGTCTTACGCTGACCGTTTTCTAATCCATTTGTGGATCCATTAACTGGGAGAAATATGCGAATTTTAATACCGTTGTTCATCTTTTCTTGTTTGTCTTTCACGTGGGGGGACATTCAATTTGAAGATGTGTCACAACAGGCAGGCATTACGCGGGTCGGTGAAAGTTGGGGAAATGCTTGGGGTGACTTTGATGGGGACGGGTATCTCGATTTATGGGCTACTAACCACCGACACAAGCCAAGTCTATATCGAAATAACGGAGATGGCACCTTCACAGACATTATTGATACGGTTTGGGACGCGAATCCATTGGCGGATACGCATGGCGCAGCATGGGCTGATTTTGATAACGATGGCGATCAAGACCTCATTGTCCTATCAGGCAGCAGCGGCGGCTTAAATAGTAAAGCGCACATCAATCACGGAAACCATTTTTATATAAATGAAAGTGGACGACTCATAGAGAAGGCTGCCCAATTCGGTGTCGATTATCCGCTTTTGCGAGGCAGGACCCCTTTATGGTTCGATTGGAATCGCGATGGGCTGCTGGATGTGCTATTGACGGGCGTTGCCCGACAGATGTGTTGCCCGACAGATGCAACGGGGACGTTTATCGGATCCACGGTCTTCGGTCAAGTCGCGGGAAAATTTGAAAATATGAATGCAATATCTGGATTCTTTCTTCAGAAAAGCGTGGAATTTGCGCAACTGGCGAGCCTTACTAAGACAGGAAATTTGCACCTCATTTTGGGTTCTCATTCCCATGTTTATCCCGCTGCTCTATACGAAATATCTGGTACCCCGCTTCAGGATGTAACCGGCGCGCTTACTATCCGAGGCGGGTATATTGTACAAGATGCTGCCGTTACGGATATGAATGGAGATCTGCTACCCGATATTTTTCTTGCACGTAGCGTTTATCCATCCTATATAGGTCGACCCGATGCACATAGATTAGAACTGAATATTCAAAGTACTTTAGGGGTCCTTTCGCAACCTATTCCTATTTTCCTTGAAAAAGGTGTCTCTTTTAAAGCCGAAGGAGATGTCTATTTTGAGATTTATTCGGAGTGGGGGCCACAGCGTCACCTTCTCAAAATTGGGGCAGTTGGGTATGAGATAACAGAATTTGATGGCGGTGAATTTATAGGAGTCATGCCAAATCTCAGAGCTGCTACCTTCAAAGTTAGACTGTCGCCTGACGATCCGAGGGTCGTTGGGCTTAAGGCGCGCCCTGAAAACGAAAGATTTGGGATTTACGTCGGATATGATCCCAACACGCAAGAATGGACACTCATCTATCATAAACTACCTGCTACGACTTTAATTGAAACTACTGAACCTATATCGGATGTCGAAGCCATTAACTTTTTCCCATTCGTAGATATACGTTCCGATCTCCTAATTAACAAAGGCATTGGCTTTGAACCGTTACCGCCGTTGAACGAGGCAAGACACTTCCCAGACTGCCACTCGGTCGCTGCAGGCGATTTTGATAATGATATGGATATTGACCTTTATGTCGTCCGTTCGAGTACCGCTGAGAATCTACCGAATCACCTTTACGAAAATCAAGGGGACGGCAATTTTATTCACCTACCGGACATAGGTGGGGCGACAGGAAGCGAACAAGGCAGAGGTCAAAGCGTTACTATGGCTGACTACGATCGGGATGGACACCTTGACCTCTTTGTTACCAATGGTAGAGGCATGTATCCGTTTAGCGAAGGTCCCGACCAACTCTTCCGCAACCTCGGCAGCGATAATAATTGGCTCCAAATTGATTTACAGGGAACCATTTCCAATCGCGATGGAATTGGCGCGCGGCTCTTTGCAACAACACCCGATGAAAAAACCCAATTGCGAGAAAATGGTGGTGGGATCCATTGGGCGCAGCAAGACCAAAAACGCATCCATTTTGGACTCGCACAGAATGAGAGGGTTAGCGAATTAGTGATCCACTGGCCGAGCGGCATTGTTCAAAAATTGAAGGATGTGGAAGCGAACCAAGTGTTACGCATTGTTGAAGAAGCGCTTCAGCCAGTCACCCGCGGGGACATTAATCAAGACGGAGTCGTAAATATTCTTGATTTTGTGCTTGTCGCGGAACATTTCGGTGAAAGGCCGCCTACAAACGCGGCGGTTGATGTGAACAATGATGGAATCGTAAATATCTTAGATCTCGTTGCAATTTCAAATTTATTCACTGACACTGAATTAAAATCTATTGTAAATTAAAATCGGACGTGCTAAAATAACTACAGTTATTAAAGACCTTTAGGAGGCACATAATGAAATCTCAAATTTTTTATGAACCCGAATCAATGAGCCTCGAAGACCGACTTGTACCAGAACCCGGTGATAATGACCTGTTAGTTCAAGTACGTTCGGTAGGTATCTGCGGTTCGGATGTCGCATATTATTTTGGTAACAGTTCGCTTGAAACAGATGACGGAAAAGGACCCCTGATCCTTGGTCACGAATTTACGGGTGAAGTCGTTGAAGTCGGCAGTGAAGCAGGAACAACAGGTGGGTTTAAAATTGGAGATCGAGTTGTAGTGAATCCCGTCCAATCAAACCCGAACTCCTTTTGGAGTCAGAAAGGGTTGTCGAACCTGTGCCCTGAAAAACGTGTTTTAGGGGTAGGTGTTGATGGTGGATTCGCCGAGTACGCAGTCTCTGATTATCGTTGGACAGTCAAATTACCGGATAACGTTACTTATGATCAAGGCGCATTAACAGAACCGCTTGCCTGTGGACTCTATGCTGTCAACAATCTCAACGCTGAAGAAGGACAAACCGCCGTTGTCTTTGGACCGGGACCTATCGGTTTAATGATGGTACAGGTATTGAAGAGCCGCGGCTTGAAAAATGTACTGCTTGTTGGAACGCGTGATTATCGCTTGGATTGTGGTAAAGAACTCGGTGCAGACGTGGTCGTCAACGTCAGCGATACCAACTCACCACACTACGTTGAAGATCTGAGTGCTACAATTGAGGAACTCAATAACGGTGAATTGGCGGACCGCGCAATTACGGCGACCAGTTCACTTGACGCAATTCACACCGCATTGGAAGTTACGGGTAGGCACGCAACGGTCGTTATTTTCGGACTCCCCGGCGACACAGATGTAATGCAGGTACCGATCCTTGATACGATCCTCATGGATAAAACCATTCGGTTCTCTTGGCTTGCACCCGATACGTGGGAAGAGGCAGTACAACTCATTTCGAGCGGCGCTGTCAATATGGACAAAATTATTAGCCATGAATTCTCGCTTGAATCGCTCGTTGAAGGGATAACAAAGGTCCGAAACCGTGAAGATGCTTGTACAAAAGGATTAATAAAAGTCTCTTCCTAATCGGTGTCTAATATGGGTATCCCATTTTTCATCGTTTTTGTCCTTTCGATTGCTTTTTTATCGCTTGGGATAACTGGCTTGGGTGACTTTGTCTCGGTAGGGTGGCCTCAGCAGGACTCACCCGAGGCGGTCACCCCGTACCTCAGTTTGCAAGCCAATTATTCAGCAGTCGGGCGATGCGTTTCAGGGTTTCTGCTATTTCTGGTGAGCCTCTATGTTATGGGGTTTCTCCTTTATCTTGAGGAGCGAGAGAGCGGTAGGATTATGAAAAACGTTAAAAGTTTCGCTAAACTACGGCAGTTCTTGGAACGACGTCAAAAAAGCAAATTGGAAGGGCATTGAAGGGGTAATTTCTCTCAGCATGGAACAGGCATTAAAAAACGACTTACTTCTGCGCGCAGCGCGATGTCTGCCAGTGGAACGCGTACCGGTATGGATGATGCGACAGGCAGGCAGGTCAGATCCGCTTTATCGGCAGATGCGGCAAGAATTGAATGTCCCTTTAGAACAACTCTTCAGAACCTGTCCCGCACCGATGTCAGACACCGATGTCGAATCGGCTGTTAAGATTTCGCTGCTCCCAAAACGTATCGGCGTTGATGCGATTATTGTCTATAAAGATATTCTTACCCCCCTTGCACCGATGGGCGCGCATTTCCGGTTTGACCCGGGCCCCATTTTAGACCCACCGATTCGGACGCAAGCACAGATAGACGCACTCCAACCCGTCAATGAACCCGCCTCACAGTTAGCCTTCACAGGGAAAGTCATTCGTAGACTCCGCGAGACTCTGAACGAAGAACTACCGCTCATCGGTTTTGCTGGGGCACCTTTGACGCTTGCATTTTTTCTGATTGCGGGAGAGAGCCCTATCAAACGCGGTACCGGCGTATCTGAAAAGGCACTCCCTGTTTTCCAAATGATCGAAGAAGCTCCTGAACGCTTGCATCGTTTGCTAAACAAATTGACGGAGATGACCCTTAATTATTTGAACTACCAAATTAGCGAAGGCGTTCAGGTCGTTCAGCTTTTCGAGTCCATTGCGGATGTCTTACCGAGACACATATATGAAGAGTTCGCATTTCCGTATCACCAACAAATTTTCGCTGAACTCAGCCCAGAGGCACCCGGAATACTTTTCGCAAAAGAGTGTAACCATCTCGATTTAATGCACCAAAGTGGGGCAGGCGTACTGAGTGTCGGGAAATGTGTAGACCTCGTCAAAGCCAAAGCCGAGACTGGTGGCACCGTCGCTTTTCAGGGGAACGTGGATAACGATATACTCCGCGACGGAACACCCGATGACATCACTGCAGCCGTCGAAACTTGCCTAAAACAGGGCGGAAAGACGGGGCATATATTGAATTTGAGTCATGGACTTCACAGAGACACACCTTTTGAAAACGTTAAACATTTTGTAAATATCGCAAAAACACTTTAGGAATAAAATAAAAAACATGACAGAGAACCCTTTTGCACCACGACAATACGGACAACTCGTTAAAGTCACAGAACGGGTGTATCTGTTTCGCAATATCGTCAACTCCTCTATTATCATTGGAGATAACGGTGTGGCGGTCATTGATACACAAGTAAACCAGATGATGGCGCGACGACTCTACAACGCTCTCCGGACTGTCACAGACAAACCGATTCTGTATGCGATTAACACGCACTATCACTGGGATCATACGAACGGAAACACTATTTTCCATCGCGCAGGCGCAACCGTCGTCGCACGCGAGATGACGAAAGACTTCATGGTGAATAGATCGCCACGGCAGGAGGCGTTCCTGCGCTCTCGCGGCTTTACACTCGGTGACCCACCCTTCCTGCCACAGCAGACATTCACACACGAAACCGAACTCGATTTAGGAAATCAACCCTTACACCTTGTTCATTTAGGAAAGGCAGAAACAGACGATGCTACTGCTGTCAGAATTCCTGCAGAAGATTGTATCGTCTCTGGCGACACCGTTATGACGGGGAGTTTTCCGATCTTTGGGCAACCTGTTATGAACGAAGGGCTCATGGCGAACCACGATTGGATGAATACAATTAAAGAACTGCGGACATATACACCCAAATCTGTGCTACCCGGACACGGTCCTTTAGCGCGAGATGCTGAAATAGATCTGTTACTCCGGATAGAGTCCTATTTTCTAACGGAAGTCCGAAAGCGCGTCGAACAAGGCATGTCTTTAGCCGAACTGCTCGCTGAGATGGAGGCTAATTTTCCTGATTGGATTCAGTCTATCGCCGAAGTATGGGGAACACCCCGCTATGCGATTTTAAGGGTGTACCGCGGGTTGATTGACGACCCGGAACCGGGCTGGCAACACCTGAAACCTTCGGCTATTCCGGTTGCGGATACTCAAAAACTGCACCAAAAAACACACGCACTTGAAAAATTTGAAGCGTACCGAGAAACCGCCGAAGAGGTCGCGGAGGGTAATGATTTCGGTTTAGCAATCGCTATCTTGAAAACCGCAACCGAAAAATTTTCTAATCTGCCGGACGCATGGACAGTATACGCAGATTTGCTCACGCAAGCGTCCCGCAGTGTGTCAAGCGTCCTTGAGAAGGGAGATTTCTTCGCCGAAGCGAAAAAAGCGCTCAATATGGCACTTGAATTGGACCCCGATTACGCCCCCGCACACCTTTTACGCGGGTACACTCATATTCTCTCTGCTTACCGCAACGGCGATGAAACAAAAACTGGGTTGGCATCCATTTATCAGGCTCTTGTCAACGGACTGCACGGTACACAACTTGCACAAGCATACTTTTCCATCGGACTCGCACATCGCACAAATGGAGATGAAACGTTGGCACGTGAAGCTTTCGCGAAGGCGATCGCTGCCGATGCTCGGTTCATGCCAGCACAATTAGCCAATATGGCGTAGGAGGCATAGTAATAATGAGATACGACAGTGTCTTACTCGTCGCATTTGGGGGACCCACACCCGGATGCTGTCAGAAATACGATAGCGACGCATGTCCCGGTGAAGCTTACTGCTTTGTTGAAGGCATTGCGGGGACAGCTGAATCCCAAAGGGAACGTGTAAAAGACATTTCAACACATTACATAAAATTAGGCGGATTTTCGCCATTCAACGAATTGACTTTTAAACAAGCCGACGCTTTAGAAAACGCATTACAAGCACGCGACCTTCGGCTCCCTGTTTATGCTGGATTCAGGCATTGGACACCTTATTTAAAAGAAGTTATCGCTGAAATGGCACAAAAAGGACACCATAAAATACTCGGCATTATCATGGCACCCCACCAATCTAAATTCAGTTGGGAGTGGTATCAACAGACAGTGAAAAAAGCGATTGACGCAGTTGAGGGTGAAAAACCGACGATTGAATATCTTGATCCGTGGTATACACGTAAAGGCTACATCGGTGCCATCGCTGAGATTATCAAAACCGCGTGTGGGGATAAGTTAGAACATGCGGCGCTGGTTTTCACAGCACACGCAATTCCCCAGGCAGCAGCGGATAACTCACCATATATACAACAGCTTGGAAGGACCGGCGAAGCGGTCGCTCAGGAACTCGATAAAGCGCAGTTCGGCTTGGCATACCAAAGCGAGGTAGAAAACAGCCCCATCCCGTGGACACAGCCTGACATCAACGATTGGCTTAAAGCACGAAAAGAAGAAGGCGTTGACACCGTCGTCGCTTCACCGATCGGTTTTCTTTGTGATCACGTTGAAGTACTCTACGACCTTGACATAGAGGCGGCCGAGACTGCGGAAGCCTGTGGAATTGATTTTATCCGGGCAGGAACTGTCGGTGCCCACCCCAAATTCATCAACATGTTAGCAGACTTCGTCTCTGAAAAATCGATAATCTCCCAGGTCCGGTAGGTTCGGAATGTAATACAAGGAATGGATTTAGTCTATTCCCAGACTAAATCCCCTAACCGAACCGGATTGACACAAAAACCTTGAAGATGCCAAAACTCTCGTTAACCCCGTAGTAGGATGTATTCTTGAGGAGTGAATGTCTATGGAATCCCGCAATAGTAGGTGTGCTATTGTTATCGGCGGCGGTATCACAGGGTTAGCCGCGTGCTATCGCTTACAGCAAGAGGCAGCACTTCGCAATACCCCGCTTGATGTTACGCTCCTTGAAGCGACCAGACGCGTTGGCGGTGTTATCCAGACCGAATACCGAGACGGATTCCTCATTGAACACGGGCCCGATGCCTTTATCTCTACAAAACCGGCGGCAAAGACCTTGTGTGAAGAACTCGGCATCGCGGATCAATTCATAGGCACCAACTCGAAAGTCCGTCGGAGTTTTGTTGTGCGAAAAGGCACACTGCACCCTGTCCCTGAAGGCTTTTACATGATGGCACCGGGGTCCCTGAAGCCGTTTCTAAAAACTCCGCTCTTCAGTTGGCGTGGTAAATTGCGGATGGCATTGGATCTCTTTATCCCACGCCGAGAAAGAGACATCGATGAAGCCGTAGCCCATTTCGTCAGACGCCGCCTCGGTACCGAAGCCTTTACACGGATGGCACAACCGATGATAGGCGGTATCTATACCTCGGATGCCGAAAATTTGAGCCTAAAGGCGACCTTTCCAAGATTCTTGGAGATGGAAAAAACACACGGAAGTATTATCAAAGCACTCCGCGCACAAAAAAAACAGGCAGCCGAAACCAGTCGAGATACCAGCGGGCCCCGTTATAGTCTCTTTCTGTCGTTCAAATCAGGAATGCAGACATTAATTGATACGCTTGTCGACATCTTATCCGATAGTATTAGATTAAATACGCGTGTGGAACAGATCCAGCAAGATGTTGATAGGGCAGGGTGGCGTGTCGCGCTTTCCACTGGAGAAACCCTAAATGCGGAACTTCTCTGTATCGCGCTTCCAGCGGTGCAAACAAGCGCGCTCGTCCAGCAGATATCAAACCCGCTTGCCACCAAACTCAATGAGATTCCATACGCCTCTTCAGCAACGGTTAATTTAGCATTCCGCCGTACAGATATTATACACCCATTAGACGGTATGGGATTCGTTGTCCCTGCTACGGAAAGCCTATCCCTGATCGGGTGCTCGTTCAGTAGCGTCAAATTTGAGAACCGCGCACCAGAAGGACACATCTTGTTACGTGCCTTCGTCGGCGAACCTACTTCTAAAAACGCCGAAGCCGACCTTATTCAATTGTGTCTGGCAGATTTAATGCCGCTGCTTGGCATCGAAAACGAACCGCTGTTCGCCACTGTTAGCAAACACACACAGGCAATGGCGCAATATCAGGTAGGGCACCAAGACGTTGTTGATGATATAGAACGCCTCACGCGCGAGGTACAAGGACTCGCGCTTGCTGGAAATGGTTACCACGGTATCGGTATCCCCGACTGTATCCGAAGCGGGGAGACCGCAGCGATTTCACTCTTAGATGCTCTTTGTGAGGCAGCGCGATGAATCTTAAGGTGGTACGTTGGGATATTGGCGGCGTAAGTTTGGGCTTGTTCGGATGCGCCTTAATTATAGTAACGATTAACCTGACACTGCGTGCCGAAGATAATACACATCGCGTGACAGAAGCATATCAAGGATTTCAGGACGGAAAGTGCAAAAGCTGCCACCCTGCTATCTGGAGGGAGTGGGAAAATTCGATGCACGCGAAGGCATGGATTGATGAAATCTATCAGGCCGCCGCAAAGCAGGTCGCCGACAGGGAAACGAAATGCGACCAGTGCCATGCCCCTCAACCGATTCTCATCACAGGTGTCGGGAAAATGCCGAAGCTGCGCGACAAACAACGAGAGGCAGGTGTTTCTTGTCTCGTCTGCCACCTCGACGCAAACGGCGCGATGAACGGACCCGCAGCAAGTGCAGAAACCTATTTTCACGCCAACGTTACCAACCCTATCTATAACGAACCGACGGGGCTTTGCGGTACCTGTCACGGTCAACAAAGCGTTCCTGAGCATGACCAAGTTTCCAGTTTCCTAAATAGCAAATTTGCCGAGGGTGAGACGAGTTGCGCGACATGTCACATGCCGGTTGTGACGCGGTTACAAAGCACAACGAGCCATGAAAGCATCAAAGGTAGAAAGCATACGTGGCGCGGCAGTCGCAGTGTTGCACAACTCAAGCGTGCAGTGACCCTTCAACTTGGATACGTTGACGGAAAAGCGGATGTGAAACTTCGGAGTAAGACTGGACATATCTTACCGGGAGGGACATTGCGCACTATCGTGCTGGAGGTGACAAGGCTCGCACCAGATAGCACGGAACGTCAAAAGCAGCAAATCTCAATTGCTGCCAAAAATGAGAACCGACTGCTTCCAAACGAAAACAGGACTTACGCTTTTGATATGGCATCCGCCACAACCGGCGACACAATTAAGGCGCGCTTAATATATCAGTTGACACCCGATACTCCCGAACCCAAGTGGATATTAATGGCAGAGAAAACGCACATAGTACCATAACCTACGCATTCATATTGGGTTGTGAATCAAAACCGAGCAAACGTTTTAGTGTCGGTGTTGCCCGCGAGATGACTTCATCGGATACCAATTTGAGGTGCGCTTGTTGTGGTTTCAAAATAGAACGACAGAAAAAGCCGAGTAACCCAACACGCGGTTCATTCGTTATATTTTTTGAAGAACCGTGCCATATTGCACCGTTAACAATTAGGACGGATCCCCGCGGTCCACAGATTTGCAACTCATCGGTGTATTCAACACCCGGTTCAGGCAGGGCTTCAAGCCGTTTGTGGCTTCCCGGCACACAACTGGTGGCACCATTTTCAAGCGTCCAGTCATCTAAAAACCAAACGCTGTTGGCAACCAGTGGAAAACTCGGGCGTGGTGTCGGTAACGCAGAGAGTGGATAATCGATATGGAGACCGGCATCCGGCGCACCTGGATAAAGTACATTCACCGTAAAGGAACTCAATGTGCAATCAGCACCGAGTAGATACGCCATCGCAGCGAGCATCTTCGGCTGTTGGATAGCCTCTTCAAAAATCTCGCCTTTGTTAACAAGATTCCAGACGCGTTGTGCACTGTCGTTCGCGAGATACCTATGGTTTTTACCGGCTTCTTGTTCCGCTGCGGCGAGTGCTAAGGCACCTTCCCGAAGTTGTTCCGTTATATCGGATGGTATCAGGCTTTCAAGCAGCAAAAAACCGTGTTGGTCCAATTGTGCTTTTTCAGATTCAGTTAACATAGGCTTTTCCTCAAATGCAATAGGAGTAATAGGAGTTACGTAATTCACCCGGTAGGTGCGGTTTGGAACCGCACGGGTTTTGTGTCAATCGGCGTTCCGGCTTTCCATAGATACATATAATTTTCAATTTTGCGTGAGTCCTGTACATTTTTTTCTTGACAGTTTAAGTGTTTTCTGATAATATGTCAAATAGATTGTTGATTTCTGATTAAAAGCGTCAGAATTCTTCATCCAAAATTCAGATTTTGGTTTGACATGTTTTGTTAATTGTGGTATCATATATAAGCGGACTGCAATTTAATCGATGATATACCGATGCGGCGGGAACAAATTTTACCGATTGCATAAAACATCACGTAACTGCAGAACGATTCTGGTTACAGGTTTCGCGCCTGTAAGGCTAATGTCTCTGGCACGTAACGATTAAATGCTTGCTTAATTTTACTACTTTTTGCTAAAATAATAGAAAAATTCCCGCAGAGTCAGACGTGGAAGTTAGATGCCCGCTTTCCTTATGTTTTGACCTGTGCCTTAGGTTATACGAATGCTATCCTATGGTTACATCGGTATCGGGAAATTTTAATGCTCGTTGGTAAGATGTTAATTGGATGGGCAAACATCATACCCCGGTCGTCTTTGTCGTATTCTCGCTTGCCCATCTAAGAAACTCAGTACTTAGTCTTGCGAGCGCGCAGACTTAACGAGGAGGATGAGTTAATGAAAAAACGAACACTCGTTTGTTTTTTGATTTTTACATTGTGTGTTTTTTACACCGCAATTCCGAACACAGTTTTCGGGCAAGAAGAGGAAGCGTCTCTCGCTGAACAGGTTATTGAAGAGCATGGCGAAACGCTGATGCGTCCTGAGATTCAAGGAGGATTCCTAATTGTCTTGGATATGTTGAAGAACAATCCATCACAAGCAGCTCTCTTGAATTCTGCTACTATTGAATTGGTTATTGATGGAACAATTGCTCTGGACACTCTCATTGATCGCGACACCCTAACAGCTGAACAGGTCGCAGCACTTGATCAATTCTTGCCACTTCTGGAGGCAAAAGATGAAGGAGTCCTAGCATTGCTCAGAGACCCCCAGGTGCTGGAAGCACTTAAGGATCCAGCAGCGATTGATGAACTTACAACGTTGCTTGCTGCTCAAACTGATCCGGGGGATACCACTGATCC
>VXZK01000200.1 GCA_009845545.1 Candidatus Poribacteria bacterium | reverse complement strand
CACGCATCAAACTAAAAAGATTATATCCTCAAACTCAACATTGAACGACTACTAGTAGAGGGGGTTCGGAAGACATTCGGCCTTGCAGGGGTCTTTACCACATCGGGCACTACATGCGCAGGTCTCCCCAGGCTCAAGACAACCCTTGGGACATGTTTTGACAGTACAGTTGCTGCAGTTACTTACGTCACAATCAACAGCAGCGCAAGGACAATCCTGATCGCAGCACTCACTGCTTGAGAAAAGGGCAGCATCCGTTTCACCGCCACAGCAACAGGAAGCTTCGGTTTCCACAATAAACCCATCAAACGCACCGGCGTAAACCACGCCACCGACGAAAAGCAGGGCAATCATCAGTCGACCTATAACATTCGGTTGGTTCAAAAAATTTTTCAACATCGGTATTAAATCTCCTTCTAAAGGTGGCAGGCTTCATGATAACACGCCACCAGGTTATAATCAAACACAATTGAATCACAAACGTTTACATCGCGTCTCCTCACAACCTTTGGACGTTTCACCGCGTATCCGAACAGGCTGGCGGCGGCTTGCACTCGGTTGGAGGTGCATTCCGCGTCTGGATGAACACGACAAACAAGAGCCCCAAGATTGCGAGGACAGCCACGAATATTTTTTTGATGCGATTCATAAATAACCCTTAATCATTAATCGGATCGATCTTGTTCAAATCAAGTCATCGGTTCACTGTTCTCGTTATTTCTGTGAGAAAACCGCAATTACGACTTAACTTAATAAATGGACTTTATCTCCACAATGCACTTTGGAATGTGCCTTTATTATAATAAGACGCGTAACTCAGTCAAAACCGTCACTTTTGACTGAAAAAAGTGATTTTTTTCAGAAAAATGGATTTCCGATTTCTCTGAGCAGGGAATCAAAGCTCCCGCCTACGAGTGCCGAAAAAATTTTAATGTGCAAAAACCGTTGTTACGCCCTCTCCTGTTCTGGCGGTGATGCGTCTGTTTCCAGATACTCCCGTATCAACTGCCGAAATTTCCGAAGACGAGATGTCCCTGTCCCCTCTGGAATTCCTAACAACTCCGAAATCTCAGGGGTGGTGTATCCCTGGATATGCAATTCTCCGACATTTCTATAGATGGGTTTCATCCGCGCAATTACATCCACCGCCCCCAAACGCATATGGGTTGATAAAAGGTGCCAAATCAATATCTCTGTTCGCTTCTCTTTGCTCTCGACGGTGAAAAGCGATGCACTGGTTTTTGGCAATCTTTACCATCCACGCCTTCGGATTTTTCACCTCTTCCGTCTTACAAAAATGTTTGAGAACCGCAAGCACTGTCTCTTGGTAGACATCGTCAACATCAACTGGATTGTGAACGCTTGACACAATAATGGATCTCAACAACTGTTTATGTTCATCAATGAGTGCTATCAATTCTTTATCACCTCTGTCTTGATCTTTATCTGGCAATGCTAAGTCCTTTCCATAATGCCCTTTTAGGCGTACTCAGTCACTATATAAGGCGTACAAATAGGGCAAAATGATCATTTTGTGTGGAATATAGAAAAAATGTGTTTTTCAAAATCTGAAGATTTTGCGTCAAATATTTCTGATATTTCACATTCTGTTCAACACAATCTACATACTTAAATCAAACTCATATTGTCACATGAATTATAAAGACCTGATATTTATCAAATCTATCAAGGAGGTAGTAATAATCAAGAGATCGTAGGTATAGCAAGGTGAAAATGCGATTGTTTTGAAAAAGTTGCTTGATTTTTAGCGCATGAGATGGCATCCTAATGACTCAGAGAACCACCTTTGAGCCAACTGAGGAGGACAACTCATGCGTCATAAGCTTATCAAATCTACACACTTTTTGCAAGACCTTCTTTCTTCCTACTTTCAACGCATAACTCAGCAAGTCGTTGAAACACTCGTGTTGCTCTGCGTTTGCCATCTCTTTGGACTTTACAATCCGAATCAAGTTGCTGATGCCTTGAAACTTCCTAAAGCCCGTCTTTATCGCAGGATTGGTTCGCTGAGCCTGTATCACGCCAAGTCTCTAAATCTGCGGCTCGGGTGTGCGATGGCAGTTGATTTCATCACAGATGCTGAAAGTAAGAGTGCTGCAACACAATCGCGTCGGCGTATTACCGTGAGTGTTGATGATACGAATCTCCCTCGCGACGCAGAAACGCTATCTTACTGTTCAAACTACTACTCGAGAAAACACAATACGCCTATCTGGTGTCAGAACGTCTTAGGGATTACCTTGAAGGTTGGCAATATTGTTATGCCATTAGACATGCGTCTCGTCAGTAAACAGGGACGTGGCAACACGGGTAAACCGAACCTTGTTATCACCATGATCCAAGAAGTCTTAGATTTCTTTGATACTCAAGGCATTGATCTAAGAAAGTATCCGATCACTTTCGATTCGTGGTATGGGAGTCGAAAACTCGTTGAGACCTTATCGAACTTAGGGTTTGCTACTATACTCTTTCATGGAAAAAACAACTATGTCATGACCATCGGTGATACAACTGCGAAACTTTCGGTTCATAAAAAACACATAGAGTTGTGCGAAGATCAATGGGGGTGTGATAAACCCGTCTATCGCACCAAGGCAATGAGCCGAACATTTGGCGAGTGTATCGTCGTGTTCTTTCGCGATAGAGGCAAGATACGAACGCTCTTAGTCTTTGGAAAACCCTTACGCACCTGCGAGGCATTGAGGATTTGGAGACAACACCACGGTATTGAACAGTTTTGGCGGTATTTCAAATCCAACCTACACGTCTCCGCCATGAGCCTACAAAGCAGAGAAGGGGCTTATGTGAGTCTCGGCATAAAAGTCATGAGTTATCTGATGTTGCTACAAATCAGCATCTCAGAGCGACGCACATTTCATCAGATACAACTTCAACTCACTGGAGAAAGACACACACTCGTTGAACTTATCGCGCATTTTCATGATATAATACCAAAAGAACCTTGATAATCAGTGCTTTACAATAACTGCTGAGAAATATCAGAAGACCATTTTTTAAAGCACTTTTCGTGCATAAAATGCAGAAAATGTCATAAACTGCCTCAAGAAATGAAAAAAAGACTAAATTTTTCCCAAAAATCCATAACTGAAAGGATGAAATTGGAAGATTGGAAGACTGGAAAGTTGCGTGGAGCCGCTTCTTCCATACGTCCATCCTTCCAACCCTCCCGGCTTTAATATTCACACAATGCGTAAGTGCTGATTATGAGATAACTGAACGGCTCTGCTCAGAATCCATATTAACTTGACCGGTAGGTTCTATTTTGGTATACTATCCGCAAATAGCATAAGCCAGGCAACAGTAAGGAGTAACTATGGCAACACAAAATGCGCTCTCTGCGAAGCAGATCGCAGCACAACTTTATACCGTTAGAGAATTTACTAAAACTGAGGCGGATATTGCGGAAACAATGAAAAAGGTTCGGCACCTCGGATATGAGGCGGTGCAATGCTCCGCACTCGGTCCGATTGAACCTGCAGCCCTGAAAAACATCGTTGACAGCGAAGGCATTAGTATCATCGCGACACACACAAGTTACGAAAGGATGCGCGATGAACCTCAATCTGTTATTGACGAACATCAATTATGGGGATGCAAACACGCTGCAATCGGTGGCCTTCCGGGCGAATATCGTAGTGCTGAAGGATACGCGACCTTTGCGAAAGAAGCCTCCGAAGTCGCAGCGCGTCTCGCCGAAGGCGGTTTGACCTTTTCGTATCATAATCATAGTTTCGAGTTGGAACGCTATAACGGACGTACTGGATTAGAGATTTTATATGCCGAAAGCGATCCGAACTATTTTAAGAGCGAACTGGATACGTACTGGATTCAGCACGGTGGCGGCGATCCTGCAGAATGGGTCCGCCAGTTAAAAGGCCGCGCCGACATCATCCATCTCAAGGACATGGCGATGGAAGGTTCCTCCCAACGCTTTGCAGAAATCGGCGAAGGTAACCTTAACTGGCCGGCGATCTTAGATGCTTGTGTCTATGCGGGGGTTGAGTGGTACATCATCGAACAAGATAGTTGCTACGAACGCGACCCGTTTGAAAGTTTAGGCATTAGTCTGAATAACTTGAAAGGGATGGGTTTTGTGTAGCAGCGTATGATGAGAGGAGGGGCGGGAAACCCGCCCCCTACAAAAGAAAATACATTTTTATTTGACTTTCAAAGTGGCTTATGATACAATTAAGTGGATTAATTCTGTTAATAACGGGGCGTGGCGCAGCCCGGAAGCGCGCTTGAATGGGGTTCAAGAGGTCGCTGGTTCGAATCCAGTCGCCCCGATCTCTTAGATATAATGATATAATTCGGTTTGTCAGCGTTGCGCTCACACGCCGCGCGGCAGATCACAAGAAAGGAGGGAACTGCAGTAGTGGACAAGTCGTACATTAATGTTGGCATCTTAGGCTGGGGCACCGTCGGCACCGGGGTTTCCAAAATCCTACTAAATCAAAACGCTCTCATTGCGAAAAATAGTGGTATCGAATTAAGCCTAAAAAAAATAGTTAAACGGACACTCCCTGCAACGCGAGAGGGTGTTGAGCTTCCCGCGGACTGTCTGACAACGAATCCTGCAGAAGTCGTTGACAATCCGGATATTGATATCGTTGTGGAGTTGATTGGCGGTATTACGGAAGCGCACACGCTCATTAGCCGTGCAATCCAAAACGGCAAACATGTCGTTACAGCCAATAAAGCCCTCCTGGCAGAACATGGCGGTGAATTATTCCAACTCGCTTCAGAACATCAAGTGAGTCTCAATTTCGAGGCAAGCACTGCTGGTGGTATTCCGATTATTAAAACACTTCAAGAAAGTTTCGCTGGCAACCAAATCCACTCTCTGTACGGCATTGTCAACGGAACGTGTAACTATATTTTAACAGAGATGCATGAACGCGGTGTTGACTTCTCAGACGTTCTCAAAGCCGCGCAGGATAAAGGATATGCCGAAGCCGATCCAACATTTGACGTTGAAGGTATTGATGCTGCGCAGAAACTCATTCTTCTCATCGCGCTTGCGTATCGGAGCAATATCTCGCTGTCGCAATTTCACGTTGAGGGCATCACCAACATCACGCAAAAAGAGATCCAATATGCGCGCGAACTCGGTTACGTCATTAAACTGCTCGCTATTGCGAAGTTAGGTGATGGTAACCGTGTAGAAGCCCGCGTGCACCCGACACTGGTGCCGGAGCGGAGTCTGTTAGCAAACGTCAGTGGTGCATTCAATGCTGTCTGTGTCATCGGCGATGCGGTTGGTCCCACGCTTTTTTATGGCCAGGGTGCGGGTGAGATGCCAACCGCGAGTGCGGTGGTTGCGGACATTATTGATGCGGGGAAATCCGTGCAGCAAGGTGTAAGCACCCCAATTTCGCGAGCATGGCTTGCCGGTGCGCAAGCAGAAGTTGACGTCTCTCCGATTGACGATATAGAGACGCGCTACTATCTCCATTTTGTAGTAGCTGACCGTCCCGGGGTGCTCGCGAAAATCGGCACCATTTTAGGGAACTGGCAGATTAGCATTGCCTCTGTTATCCAAAAGGATCCGCACGGTATGGATACTGTGTCGCTCGTTATACTGACACACACTGCGCGGGAGAAGAATATGCAAGCCGCCCTTGCCGAGATTTATACGCTTGAAGACGTGAAAGGTGACACACAACTCATTAGAATCGAAGAAGAGGTTGATTTTTAATTTTTGAAATTAAGGTGCCAGTAAGACTGCCTGATAGATGCTTGAGGTGAAATTGAGGATGAAAGACACGTTAGTGTTCGACCTGAAAGACCTTCGACATGAGGACTTCAAGGCATACGAAGCACTTGTGCCGCCTGCTCCTCTGGGTTTGAACTATGAGGAGGTAGAATTTACTCACCCGCTATCCTGTGCAGTCCGCCTGTTTCGCCACGGCGACGACAATGTCTATGTAACAGCGGATATTGAAACGAAAATTTTGGTAGAATGCGGACGGTGTATCATCCCGTTCGAGGTAGACCTAAGTACAACGCTTGAACTGCTATTCTCTGTGGGTAGCGAATCACCAGAAGAGATTGAAGCGGATGAGCGGTACTATGACGGGGAAACCTTAGATATTTCAGAAGATGTTCGGCAGGTACTTGTCCTTGAAATACCGGCGTGGCCGCTCTGTTCCGAAACATGCGAAGGGTTATGCCCACAATGTGGTGTGGAACTCAATATTAGCACGTGTTCCTGCGAACCAACAGATGAGGCACCAGCATCCACCTCTAATCCGTTTTCGGTTCTGTCAAAAATGCTCGAAAAGAGTTGAGCCTTTAAGAGATATAGAATTGTGGGAATGAACTCAATTTACGACCACTAAGTCCAGAAAGAAACGTAAGGAGATAATCCATGGCGCATCCAAAACGGAAAACGTCAAAATCGAAAAAGAGAATGCGGCGGAGTCACAACGCGCTCTACGATAAAGCCACAAGCGTCTGTTCATATTGCGGAGAAACGATCATTTCTCATCGTGTCTGCTCCGAATGTGGACATTATAACGGACGCCCTGTGCTAAAATCCACTGATGAAGCGTAGGTAAGGTGTCGGTGAAAAAGACCTCTGAAGTCCCGCGATCCGGCTCATCGGGATGGAGTGCTTCAGCAGACGAGATTTCAGGGCAAGTTTCGGCTTGCGAGTCCGCCTCTACAACGCCAAAAACGCCAAGAGAGACACAATGATGCAACTTCGACATGCAACTATCACAGGAACAGGTTCTTACCTCCCTGAACAGGTTGTTACCAACTTTGATCTTGAGAAAATGGTGGATACGACTGACGAATGGATTCGTCAACGCACAGGCATTACCGAACGACGTATCGCTGAAGACGATGTGGCTACATCAGATCTCTGTGTACATGCTGCCCGCTGGGCGATTAAAAATGCGAATATTGATCCGCTTGACATCGAGATGATTCTCGTTGCTACCGTGACCCCTGACACGTTTTTCCCGTCAACAGCGTGTTATGTCCAGAAAGGCATCGGTGCGAAGAATGCCGCAGCGATGGATTTATCTGCTGCGTGTGCGGGTTTCCTTTATGGACTGGATTTAGCCGATGGCATGATTAAATCTGGCCGCTATAACACCATTCTGGTCATCGGTGGTGAAGTTTTTAACAACATCGTTGACTGGAATGATAGAAGCACATGTGTCCTCTTTGGAGATGGTGCGGGTGCTGCGATAGTTCAAGCGACAGATGAACCGAAAGGGATCCTTGCATCTTATATTGGGTCCGATGGCGACTATGCTGATATCGATCTCCTTGGCATCCCGGCGGGTGGATCCAGAATGCCGATCACCCCGGAAGCGATCGATCAAAAACGGGACAAACTTCAGATGAATGGTCGCGAAGTCTTTAAACTCGGAGTGCGTCTTATGCCCGAAGCTGCGCAGCGCGTGCTACGTGAAGCAAATGTCAGCGTTGATGAAATTGACCTGTTGATCCCGCATCAAGCGAATTTGCGCATCATCGAGGCTGTCGGTGATAGACTCGGTATGCCGAGAGAGAAGGTCTATGTTAACGTTGATAAATATGGTAATACCTCCGCAGCAACGGTGATTATCGCGTTAGATGAGGCAATTCGGGAAGGGCGTGCGAAGCCGGGGGACCTGCTTCTGTTTGTGACTTTTGGCGCGGGTTTAACATGGGGAAGTACACTCCTGCGGTTATAGCCGTCGGCAATCAGCAAGAATAGCCATCAGTGATCAGTTTTAAGAGGTTTTTGTTTAAGAACCCGTCTTTTTACTGAAAGCGAATTGACTGAAAGGCCCCGCCGACAACCCCTCATAAGAAGAAAATGACACAATTGGCATTCATTTTTCCAGGGCAAGGTTCACAACAGGTAGGCATGGGCTCAGAATTGGCGCGCGCCTATCCAATTGCCGATACTGTTTTTCAGGAAGCCGACGCAGCTCTTGGACGTGCCTTGAGCCGACTCTGTTTTGAGGGCCCCGAAGCAACCTTAAAACAGACCGAAAATACACAACTGGCGATTTTGACCTGCAGTGTTGCAACGTTACGCGTCCTAAAGGAACTCGGTATTGCTCCCAAGGCAGTCGCTGGGCATAGTCTCGGCGAGTATTCCGCCCTTGTCGCGGCGGGCGTTCTTGAATTCGCCGATGCTTTGCGTTTGGTACACACACGCGCAAGTCTCATGGCGGAAGCCGGGGAAATACAACAAGGCACCATGGCAGCGATCCTTGGAATGGACACAGCAGAACTGCAACACCTCTGTGACGGGACCGAAGGGATTGTGAATATCGCCAATTACAACTGTCCGGGTCAATTAGTAATTTCTGGAGAAGTAGATGCTGTCAATCATGTTGTTGAACTTGCGAAAGCCGAAATTGGTGCGAGACGGTGTCGCCTTTTACCGGTAAGTGGTGCATTTCATTCACCATTGATGGCACCTGCGCAACAACAGTTCGGATCCGCGCTTGATGCGGTGACGCTGCATCCGCTGGAAGTTGACATCGTAATGAATGTAACGGGTGAATTTGTCACGGATGCTGCTACGATCAAGCATCTTCTCTTTCAACAGATAACACAACCCGTCCAGTGGGAGAAAACGCTGCGGACTATTGAGAAAACCGGTATCAGACATTTTGTAGAGGTTGGACCCGGACAGGTATTGTCCGGCTTAGTGAAACGGACACTGTCGGGAAGTAGTCCTATGAATGTTGAAGACATTAAAACG
Organism: Candidatus Poribacteria bacterium; assembly: GCA_009845545.1. GTDB lineage: Bacteria > Poribacteria > WGA-4E > WGA-4E > WGA-3G > WGA-3G. Next base: position 7,907 of record VXZK01000200.1, on the reverse strand, counting down.
TTGTCTCTTGTAGTAGATGAACACGGAAATGGCAAATAAAATGGATGTTTTAACAGAACAGAATGCCTTTAGAGCAGACCTACTGAACGGTAAAACGGCTATTGTTACAGGTGCGTCGCGGGGTATTGGCGCGGCAATTGCGCGGAGGCTCTGCGAAGCCGGAGCGAATGTCGTTCTTTGCTCGCGTTCTGCCGAGTCAGTCGGACAGATCGCCGATACACTGCAAGGCAAAGGCTATTCTACTTATGCAATGGCTGCCGACATCTCTGAAAAAGCTGATGCCGAAGGACTTATTGAAAAAACGATCGCTCGGTTTTCGCAAATCGACATTCTCGTGAACAACGCCGGGATTACCCGCGACATGTTACTGATGCGCCTTAAAGATGAGGACTGGGATGCTGTTCTACAGACGAATTTGACAGGTACGATGTACTGTACTCGTGCGGTTCTGCGTCCTATGATCCGTCAGAGAAGCGGACGCATCATCAACATTTCATCGGTTGTTGGACTTATAGGAAACCCAGGCCAAGCGAATTATGCCGCTGCGAAAGCAGGCATTATCGGTTTCACAAAGGCTACAGCAAAAGAGATCGGTGCGCGCGGTATCACTGTGAACGCTATCGCCCCCGGTTTTATCACAACAGATATGACAGCACAAATATCGGAAGAGCATCAGAAACACCTACTTGAACTCATCCCACTACAGGAGTTTGGGCATCCAGAAGATGTGGCAGACGCTGTGTGTTTTTTAGCATCGGATGCTGCGCGCTATATCACCGGCCAAACACTTCAGGTTGACGGTGGCATGGTGATGTAATTGAAGGGCACTTGGGTTTTCCCAGGGACACCTATAAGAAAGGCGGTTAGTTGACTCGCCTTGGGGCACTGCTTGCAATGCCCGTAATCTTTATACCAATTGCCTCATAACCCTCAGTACTTGGTTTTCGTCGGCAGTTGTGAAGTTGTGAAGTTGTGAAGTTTGTAAGTTATACCCTCACAACATACTAAGCCTGAAACGTAGTGGAAGGCGGCTCTACACAGAAGCACGTGAAGGTCCCCAACCTACGTTACTTACCCGCAAGGAAAATTAGAAAATAGGAGATCAGAAAAACGCTTATGGCAACAAATCAAGAACGCCTTATCGAAATTATTGCGAAACAGCTCGGTGTTGACGAAGATAACGTTACCCCGGATGCCTCCTTCATGGAGGACTTGGGTGCTGACTCACTTGATACCGTTGAACTGGTCATGGCACTTGAAGAGGAATTCGATATCGAAATCCCGGATAGTGATGCGGAGAAGATTCAGACTGTTCAAGATGCCCTGAGTTACCTTGACGAACATGTATAGATTTTAGTTATCAGTTATCAGTTGTTAGTTTTGACTGGGAACGCGCGTACATTTTTAGATATCGGAAATCGCGTTCTCGGTCAAAGTTAAGAGGTTCTCGTTTAACAAGTCCCTCTTTTAACTAAACTAACTGATAACTGACAGCCTGCGTAGCAGGCGAAGCCATAACTATTCACTAAAAAAGGATCGGTCTCGTGGAGCGTGTAGTTATTACAGGAATCGGTGTTGTCAATGCAATTGGTAACACGAAAGAAGAATATTGGGATGCGCTTGCCAGCGGTAAAAACGGAATCGGACCTTTAACGTATTTTGATGCCTCTGAGCATCGCACCCAAATCGCCGGAGAGGTCAAGGATTTTCAGGCGGAACAGTACATGGATCGCCGCGCCGCGTCAAGGCTCCCACTGTTTATTCAGTACGCGCTTGCTGCTGCAGTCATGGCGCACGCGGATGCCGGTTTGGACCTTGATACAGTGGATCCTTATCGTGCGGGTGTTCAAATCGGGTCTGGGATTGGCGGCATCGGTGTCCTTGAAGACAACGCAAAAATCCTTGCCGAAAAGGGTGCCAAACGCGTGAGTCCATTCCTTGTGCCATACATGATTATCAACATGGCAGCAGGACAGATATCAATCCGTTTTAACCTCAGAGGTCCTAACTCTACGTCTGTCACGGCGTGTGCCAGTGCGAACCATTCTATGGGAGATTCGTACCATATCATTCAACGGGGCGATGCAGATGTGATGTTTACCGGCGGCACGGAATCGGCGATTACGCCCTTAGCTTTCGCGGGGTTCTGTGCAATACGGGCGATGTCAGAGCGCAACGATGAACCTGAACGTGCCTCGCGCCCCTTCACGAAAGACAGAGACGGCTTTGTTATGGGTGACGGTGCGGGTGTATTAATCCTTGAATCGCTATCGCATGCGAAAAAGCGCGGTGCCCATATCTATGCGGAAATCATCGGCTACGGAATGACCTCAGATGCCTTCGATATGGTCAGACCGCCTGAAAACGGTGAAGGTGCGGCGAAAGCGATGGAATTCGCACTCCGGAAGGCCGAATTGCCGTTAGATGCTGTCGATTATATCAATGCTCACGGTACTTCTACACCGATTGGCGATGTCGCTGAAACAAACGCCATCAAAACCCTCTTCGGCGACCAAGCATACAAAATTCCGGTTAGTTCTACCAAATCAATGGTGGGTCATCTACTCGGTGCTGCGGGGGCTGTGGAACTCATTGCCTGTTTGGGTGCGATGGAGAAGGGGTCTCTGCCGCCGACGATCAATTATGACATGCCGGACGAAGACTGTGACCTGGATTACGTCCCGAATGAAAGTCGTGATGCGAAGATTGAGGTTGCACTCTCCAATGCCTTCGGTTTCGGTGGACACAACACTTCTATTGCCATCCGTAAGTTCACAGGTTAAAAAAATGATCCGGCATAACGGAGTATGCCTACGACTATGCACGTAGTCTACATTGGCTTCGGAAGCAATATCGGCGACCGACTGGCGCATATCCAGAATGCTATTCACGCTTTATCAAAGACGGAGGGGATCACTTTACAAAAGATCTCCTCCGTTTACAAAACCGACCCCGTAGGATATGAAGTACAAGCAGAATTTCTGAACGGTGTCGCTGCGATTCAAACTTCCCTCCCTCCGCTCTCCTTACTACACACCTTGAAAAATATCGAAACCGCTATTGGTAGACAACACCGCATCCGCTGGGGTCCAAGAGAGATTGATTTGGATATATTAATTTATGGCGACCTATGCCTCGAGACCGAGAAGCTCGTCATTCCGCACGCAGAGATGCATCGTCGCCGTTTTGTGTTGGCACCGTTAGCGGAAATTGCACCAGACCTTGTGCACCCTGTTTTGAAAGAGGACGTTCAAATCTTGCTTGCACGTCTTGATGATGATAAGTCTGCCTTGAAAGCCGAATACCGCTGTTTCTTATAGACGTTGACTCCGCAATCTGATATAATTTTTCCAATCCCCTAAAGGAGTGTAGAAAAATGAGATGGTTTGAAACTCGCGGTCCGGTCTATCCTGAAGATAACTACGTCGTCGTCCGCAGAGATGAACTTTCAGATTTTGTCAAGCGGATAGAAAGAGGCAGATACATTGTCCTTTTCGCCCCGCGCCAGACTGGCAAAACTTCCTTCTTCCGAAATGCCCTCACTACACTTGAAGACGAAAGAAACACCTATTTTCCAATACACCTTAATTTTGAGGGGTACGTAGACAGTGATGCCGATGCTTTTTATAGGTCTCTCTGCAAAGAAATTTGTAAGAAAATTAAGAGTGTCTTCCAGAAACGCGGGCAGAGTCCTTCTGATGCGCTCAATAGATTTTTGGCGAACGCGCAGATAACTGAACCGATTTCGATGCGTGAGTTTTTTGAAGATCTGGGGAATTTGCTTGGAGACCAACAGTTTGTCATGATTATCGATGAGTTTGATAGCATTCCACGAGACGCTCTCAGAGGGTTTCTACACTCGTTTCGTCAGATATACCTTTCTGGAAGGGAACGATGCCCACACAGTATCAGCATCGTCGGTGTCAAGAACATCACACAGCTCAACTATGATCGCTCCATCTCTCCGTTTAATATACAAGACGAGTTTAAATTGCCCAATTTCACGCTTGAACAGGTGCAAGAACTCTTTTCACAATACACCGATGAAGTCGGACAACCTTTCACACCTGAAACCCTTGAAGCCATCCACAAACAGACTGCCGGTCAGCCTGTGCTTGTCAATCGTTTTGCGCAAATACTTACCGAAGAAATGGAGATCCCGAAAAGCGAACCGATTACAATGGAACACTTTTTAGAAGCACACGTGCAGCTTCTTCGCGGACGAAGTACAAACATTGAACATCTCGTAACGAATATCCGCAGGGACCGACGATTTGAGACACTCCTCATGAAAATTGCTTCTTATGATGAAGGCGTGGACTTCAACCTGGACAGTGACATTATCAACGAACTTGCTATTTATGGTGTTATTGCTGAAGGTGCGGACGGTATGTGTGAAATCATCAACCCGATTTACCAGTACCGTATTATTCGGGTATTCAAACCAATAGTAAATGGGTTGGAGCAGGAATATTTACCAGAAGACAATCGCACAGAATTTCAGGATTATCTCACACCAGACGGGCAGATTCAGATGACAGCACTCCTTGACAACTTCCGTGACTTTATCGCGCGTGTCGGTTTCAAAATTCTGCAAGTACCAGATACACCGCAAGAATATGTCGGCCAACATCTCCTCTTTGCCTATCTTGAGCAGTTTGTCCAAATTGTGGGTGGGACTCTGTATCTTGAGGTGCCAACAGGACGCGGTAGAATGGATATTCTGATCCATCATAACCAGCGAAAGTATATTGTTGAAACAAAAATTTGGGGTGGAGTAAGTCGGTATCAGGCAGGTAAAGCACAACTCGCCGCGTATGTTAAATTGGAGCGGGCTGAGGAAGGGTATTATGTCGTGTTCGACCATCGCAGTACGCCGGAACCGCGCGTGGAGACAGAAACACTGGACAGATTGACAATTCGGAGTTACGTGATTCCAGTGATACAAGAGCGTCCCTCAAATTGATTCAGTTTCGGTTCCAGTCCTTTTGAAAAACTTGCAATTTTGCCTCAAGTGTGGTATAATTTTCTAACGAATGAACCGAAAATACGATGATCCGACACGCCATAAATGCCAAAGGAGTCTTACCCAAGAACCATAGGGAAACATGAATATCCACGAATACCAAGCCAAACAAATTTTAGAATCCTACGGTGTCAATACGCTACCCGGCACAGTTGCCGCAACACCAGAAGCAGCAGAAACCGTTGCACAGGAACTTAATTGTAATAGATACGTTGTCAAAGCACAAATTCATGCGGGCGGGCGTGGAAAAGGCGGCGGCATCAAAGTCGCGAATTCACTCGCCGAAGTCAAACAACACGCTGAAACACTCCTCGGTATGCAACTTGTGACACCGCAGACCGGTCCCGAAGGGAAACGTGTCCGTAAAGTCCTTATCGCTGCAGCTGTAGAAATAAAAAAAGAATATTACCTCGCTATATTGCTTGACCGCGAAACCTCACAACTCACCTTAATCGGCAGTGAAGAGGGTGGCGTCAATATTGAGGAAGTCGCAGCGCAAACTCCCGAAAAGATCATTAGAACACAAATCAATCCTGCTTTCGGGTTAACCGAATTTCAAGCGCGAGCGTTCGCATACAAACTGATCACCGACACAAGTTACCGTCCGATCATTCCAAATGCCGCAGCACTGATTTTATCACTTTACAATGCTTTCACTGAATGCGACTGTTCACTGGTAGAGATTAATCCATTAGCAATCATAACAACAGACAATGCATTAGACATCGTCGCGCTTGATTCCAAGATAAATCTTGACGACAACTCACTCTGGCGACATTCGGATATTGCGGAGATGCGCGATCCGCACGAAGAGGATCCGAGTGAATTGGAGGCGAGTGAATCCGGTCTGAGTTATATCCGCCTTGACGGCGACATCGGTTGTATGGTGAACGGTGCGGGGTTAGCGATGGCAACAATGGACATCATCAAACAGAACGGCGGCGAACCGGCAAACTTCCTTGATGTCGGCGGTGGTGCGTCTGTAGAGGCGGTCGCGCACGCTTTCCGTCTTATCCTTGCAGATGAAAACGTGAAGGCTGTTCTCGTCAACATCTTTGGCGGTATCATGAAATGCGACACCATAGCGAACGGCATCGTTGAAGCAGCGAAACAGGTCGAACTGAATGTCCCGCTTGTTGTTCGGTTGGAAGGAACAAACGTGGAACTCGGCAAACAGATTATCGCTGAATCGGACCTGAATGTTCAACAGGCAGCAGGGCTCTCTGAAGCAGCGCAACTCGCGGTAACGGCAGCGAATTCTGCGAAAAATTAAGCAAGTTGCCGCCTATTTATAGACATAGCACTCCTACGGAGTGCGGTCGCTTCAATCCGCGGTTTCTATAGACATAGCACCCCTACGGGGTGAAGAAATGGGTTGAAAAATGCTACTGACAACTTCTAAAAAATATGGAAAAACTTGAATTAAAGGACATAGACGTTACCGGAAAACGTGTTCTCGTACGGGTGGACTTCAATGTTCCGATGGTAGATGGAAAGATCACAGATGAAACGCGCATCACAGCTGCTTTGCCGACGCTCCTCGCACTCATCAACGCGGATGCCAGAATCATTTTGGTGACACACTTAGGCAGACCGGAAGTAAGTTCGGCAGCGGACCGGGCAGCGCTTTCTACCGAACCGATCGCTGTGGCTTTGAGTCGGAAACTCGGCACCCGTGTCGGACACGTCAACGATTGCCTGGGTGAATCCGTGCGAAATGCTGTTGCGTCTTTACGTAATGGCGAGGTGCTGCTCCTTGAGAATGTTCGGTTTTATGCGGAAGAGTCCGACAACGACGCAGCATTTGCTCAGCAACTCGCTTCGCTTGCAGATGTCTATGTCAACGATGCCTTCGGCACAGCACACCGGGCACACGCTTCAACTGAGGGCGTAACTCACTATCTCAATCCGTGTGTCGCTGGACTTTTGATGGCACGCGAAATTTATTATCTCAGTACAAGCCTTGAAACGCCTGCGCGTCCTTATGTTGCTATTCTCGGCGGTGCGAAGATATCCGACAAAATTACACTCATTGAAACGCTCCTTGAACAGGTGGATAAGCTGCTCATCGGTGGTGGTATGGCATACACTTTTCTGTCAGCGATGGGGTTAAATATCGGTGATTCGCTGCTCGAAGCCGAGAAACTTGACGTTGCAAGATCATTGGTTGAAAGGACAGACTTCTCGGATACTGTTTTACTACCCGTAGACCACGTTGTCGGACGAGACTTTGCTCCGGAAACGGAGGCTCAGGTCGTTGGTAAAGGGTCTATTCCGGACAGATGGCAGGGATTAGACATCGGGCCCGAAACTGTATCAGTTTTTGGTGAAGAGATCGGAGCGGCGAAAACAGTGGTATGGAACGGTCCCTTGGGTGTCTATGAATTCGAGAAGTTCGCGCAAGGCACGATTGCAGTGGCACGACAGATTGCAGCGTCGGCATCGGTGAGCATTATCGGTGGCGGTGATTGTGTCGCAGCGATACAACAAGCCGGTGTCGCAGATCGGATGACGCATATCTCGACGGGAGGCGGTGCCTCATTAGAGTTTTTAGAAGGTAAGCCACTACCGGGTATCGTCGCTTTAACGGATTCAGAAAGTGAGTGAGTGTTCTAAAGTCAGTAAAGTGCCTAAAATTGTTGTAACGCCTCTATCTTTCTGCACTAAAATTACAACAAACTTTCCAACTTTAGAGACACTTTAGCGCGCTTTCTGAGTTTGATAGTTAAAAAATGCGTTAAGAAACCCTTCATAATTCAAAGGTAGTTAGAATTAACCGAGAACCACCGTGAACTGAAGTGGAACGGTGAGCAGATTTAATAATTAAAAATATGTTTGATAAAATAGTTCCCCGTAGTGAAGACTACGCAAAATGGTATAC
>VXZK01000304.1 GCA_009845545.1 Candidatus Poribacteria bacterium | reverse complement strand
TTTTATAGTAAAATCGAAAAATCAGTTTACACTTTCAACCCCCGGTAGGTTCGGAATGTAATACAAGGAATGGATTTAGTCTATTCCCAGACTAAATCCCCTAACCGAACCGATGTTGAATGTCCAAGTAATTATAGAATCTACTATAAATCGAAAACTCTGAGATTCTAACGATTTCATTGGAATCATATTTCGCGGGGTAATAAGCGATCGGAAATTCAGCGGAGTGTGTCTGCGACTTTGGGAAGTAGAGGGTAGGGTTGAAACGCTGTTCGTGCCTACCCCTACCACACCCGAAAGTTGTTATGGAAAGTTAGGCGTTCGCGACGTAAATCTCGTTAACGCGGTTCCAGTTGATGACATTCTTCCACGCTTCAATGTAATCTGGACGGCGATTCTGGTAGTTGAGATAGTATGCGTGTTCCCAGACATCAATGCCGAGAAGTGGGGTATGTCCCTGCATAATTGGGCTGTCCTGATTTGCAGTGGAATAAATTTCCAAGCCGCTATCACCGAGAACGAGCCATGCCCAGCCGGAGCCGAAACGTGTGGCGGCTGCAGTTGTGAATGCCTCATTTGCAGCCTCAAGGGATCCAAAGGCGGATTTTATCGCCGCTGCGAGTTCTCCGCTCGGGTCGCCGCCGTTACCACTCGGGCACATAATGGACCAGAAGAGGGAATGATTGGCGTGTCCGCCGCCATTGTTGATGACAGCTTGCCGCTTGTCTTCCGGGACCTGGTCGAGATTTTGGAGGAGTTCGTGAACATCCATATCGGCGAGGTCACCGAGGCCCTCTAAAGCCGCGTTGAGATTGTTGACATAACCTTGGTGGTGTTTACCGTGATGGATTTCCATCGTATCGGCACCAACGTGAGGTGCCAAAGCATCGTGCGCATACGGGAGCGCTGGTAATGTGTGTGCCATTTAAAAAATAGCCTCCTGTTTTATTTTTTAGATGTGCTTGCAAATTGCGCGCTATGGGCGTGCAAGCGATGTACTTAAAAAATCTAAGGAAGTATAGCAGAATTGTTAGAAGTGTGCAAGTTTTTTCTGGTGGATGGGAATTGTATGTTGGATTCAGGAGGCGAGGTTGGAATGCAGGTCGCATTTGGGCGAGTACGCTGCAAAACCTCGACAGCGAAGTACGGAGATAGATTAGTCGTCCGATTGGCTTACTTCAGCGATTGCGCCGACACGACAGATACGCTTATAGACGCAGTAGTTGCAGGGTTCTGTCTTATTGCTCGGAGCCAGAGGTTTATGACCATCAACTTCACTCTCTACAAAGCCGTATCCTTCAGGGATTTCGTTAGACTCTACACAATCGCCTGTCTCAGACTCATCTTTGGGGCTTACAAATGTTTTGACGCGTGTGATCAGAGGGAAATTGCCTTTAGATATACTGTCAACGTACTGTTGTACGTAGCCACTGACACGCACAAGTCGGTCCTCAAAAATTTCATCGTCTAATAACTGACCACTGCGTGAACTCACTGACTTCCAGTCTGTACCGTTGTAGTTTTTGAATGCCTCACCGTTCAAGAATTCCGTTCCGATACCGAGTTCAACTGTGCATTGATCCAGTCTGATCTTATGATAGAGACCTGATGCTGCTTCTAAATCGGTTATGCCATTATTAGCCAGCAATTGCTTTGCGATTTGTAGGTAGATCGAAAGTTGGAGGCTGCGTCCACTCAGAATTTCTGGCATTCTAATCGTGGAACTGCCGGTCTTATAGTCGATAACATTAAAGGCACCGTTGCCAATATCAATGCGATCTATTTTGCCCTTCATACGTACCTCGCCTATGGAGATCGGTGTAGTGCAGCCGAGTTCTGGATCTTTTGATTCCTGATCTTGCCCAAAACTCGCTTCAAAGTAGTGTGGCGTAACGGGTAGATCGTAGTTCCGTTCTGCTTCAAGCCATTTGTGTAGTGCAACGCGAAGTTTTTCTACGTCCGTTTCCCAAAAAATATTGTTTTCACCGATAGGGTTTTCAGTGCGCTGATTGCGGTGTTCTTCAGATTTGGCATCCAAGATTTCATCTAACTGTTGTCTCGCCTCCTCAAAACCTCGTCCGACGCGTGGATTTTCTCGGCGGTTGTTGTAGAATTCAAAGAGAACTTCATGGAGAAGGGACCCCCTTCTACGGTTAGATAATTCGTCTTCTGTTTCTTCCTCTTCAACACGGAATCTCAACACATTATTGACAAAGTACTGAAACGGACACTTGGCGTAAGTTTCCAATTCTGTAACAGAATACGTCCGTTGCCGCCGTTCTTCTAAACCGGCACGGCTTTCAGGAGAAAGGGTTTCTGGAGTTAATACACCTTCATAGACAAGATGTTTGTGCGTTTTTTCACGGCTCTTTTCAACCTTAACAACATGCTTGATTAAAGAACGCATGTTCATAAGATTGACCGGAAATGTTCCATCGAAAGGAGTCTCTGTTGTCCATACATGGTTACCGTATGTACTGAGAAACCCTGGAACGCTGCCTCGTTCAGGATTCACCACTTCAATCGTCTCAACACTGGTGATTGCTTTTAATTGTCCAAGAAATGGGGAAGGGATCAATTCTGCTTCGCGTTCACGTTGTGGTACAAGCAGGTAGAGTCGTTCACGAAAAGACTTGAGTAATCGATAGAATATGAATCGGCTATCGTATAGTTGTTCTTCTTCATTGCGATAAGGGTTTTCTGGTAATAACGGATCTGGACGATAATTTTCTGGAAACCTACCCTCCACAAAATCGCCCAAAAAGACGGTGTCAAACTCCAGACTTCTGAGTTCATTACTATACGTTAAACTTCTAAGTTCGCTAAGTGAGAAAATCGTAACGGTTTCCTCATTCACCGATGCCCTATTTTGATAGTGGGTATGCTTTGCAATATATC